>JAIIUG010000080.1:0-9533 GCA_022739635.1 Collinsella sp.
CGGATGCAAGCTGGCCCATAACAAGGGCGATATTCCTGCTCGGGATTTACGCGATATCATGCAGTTTGTTTCATCTAACCATGCGCTGATTTGCAAACGTTGGAAAGAAACAACCGGCGGGCTATCGTTCTACTGCTGAGAATCGCTCGCCGGGCTTAGGGCTCCTAGCTCTTCAGGGGTTTTGTCCGGGCGCATCTGTATTTCGGACAGGTGTAGTGTGGTGTTGCGTATATCGCATTCGAGCAGACAGGTGCGTGACGGTCGGCCTAGGATGCTGAGGTCGATGCGATACGTCGCGTGGCTGTCCGTGTACTCGACTTGCTCGGCGTTGATGGTTGCCCCGATTGTAAATAAAGAGCCCGGTTCGGCATCGACAATCTTGAAGTCCTTTATCTTGACCTTGAACTCTTGGTAGAGGGACGGGCTGTTGTAGTAAACAGTTCGGGTTCCATCGGTGCACTCATCGGTCGCTTCCCATTTGACGACGGGCTGGTCCGAGCTGGCTACCAGCAGTTCTGCTCCAAAGGCTATGACATGGGTGATGACAACCAGCAATGCCCAGCCGACAAAGAGATAGAGAACCACATATGCAACGGGGTGTTTTGAGCGGATGTTTTGGAGCACGTCGGGGGCGTTCAGGGGGCACCTCCAAATTGTTATCTATGGCAATCAAATTATACCCCGCCGCCATGCGCGCCACCCCGAGCAGCGGTCCGGCATTTTGGTATCTAGCTGGATGCAGAAAATGTTGGATTACGGCTCTACAAGATTTAGCTTTCAATATTATGCAGATGCGAATTATTCAACTTTGCATAATCTTTGGGCGCTGCTTGCGCTCCAGGACATGTATATCGACTGAGGTAGCGTGTCCGCCCCGCTTGCTGGCCTCGCGCCGTGGTACGATTTTTGAGTTTGAAAGCCCCGCCGCGCTCCGGCTGCCCTTGCAGCTTGGCGTGCGGCCGCACGTAAAGGAGCCATTATGGCCGGTATGAACATGCAGCAGATGATGAAGCAGGCCCGCAAGATGCAGGAGCAGCTTGCCGCTGCGCAGGAGAACCTCAAGTCCCAGACCGTCGACGCCTCTGCCGGCGGCGGCATGGTCAAGGTGACCGTTAACGGCGAGATGGAGCTCGTCAACCTCACCATCGATCCCGATGCTCTCGATCCCGAGGACGTCGATATGCTGCAGGACATGATCATGGCTGCCGTCAACGAGGCCGTTCGCGGCGTCAACGAGCTTGCCAACAAGCAGATGGGCGCCATCACCGGCGGCCTCAACATCCCGGGCATGCCGTTCTAAGACACGCATATATATGAGTGCGAATCACAGTCTGCAAAAACTGCTCGATGAGCTGGGTCGTCTGCCGGGCATTGGTCCCAAGTCGGCCCAGCGCATCGCCTATTACCTGCTCGAGGCCGATGCCGAGGAGGCCCGCCGCCTGGCCGAGGCCATCCTGGAGGTCAAGCAGGAGGTCCACTTTTGCAGCCGTTGCTTTAACTACGCCACGGCCGACGAGTGCTCCATCTGCCAGGACCCGATGCGCGATACCACTCGCATTTGCGTGGTGGGCGAGCCGCGCGACGTCCAGGCGATTGAGCGCACAGGCAGCTACCATGGCCTGTACCATGTGCTGGGCGGCGTGATCAGCCCCATGGACAAGATCGGTCCCGAGCAGCTGCACATTCGCGAGCTGCTGGCGCGCCTGGGCCACGAGGACATCCACGAGGTCATTATCGCCACCAACCCCAACATTGAGGGCGAGACCACGGCGAGCTACCTTGCTCGTACCATCAAGCCATTGGGCGTTGAGGTATCGCGTCTTGCGAGCGGCCTTCCCGTGGGCGGCGACTTGGAGTATGCCGACGAGCTTACGCTTGGCCGCGCTATCGAGGCCCGCCGCGCGATCTAGGCGGTGTCAGCTCCGCGGCATGTCACGTCGGTCTGCCGCACGGGGCGCTCATAATCGAGCGCGCGTTCATGCATTTGTTGTGCAACAAACCTGCTTTTCATCCGCTTATCGCGTGGATGGGTCTGCTTGCACCTCGTATTTTCCCATTCGTTGCGCAACCTTTTGGGTTCGCTGATACACTCAAATATGGATATGAAAGAATGCGCCGCTCCTGAGCGGCGTGTTTTTGTTGGAGGAGAACGCATGCGGCCCGGGGGCACTCAGACAAAGCGTGGCGCCACGGTGCGCATGCGACGCCGGCTGGGCCTGGCGCCTCGGGCGTATGGGCTGCTGTCTTGCTCGCTCGTGCTGGTCATAGCCGGTGTTTCGGCTTATGGTATGACGGTGCCGTCCATGGTGCAGGCGCATGCTGCGCGCGAGCTGCATATTGGGCGCAAGGCCAAAAGCGACTTGGGAACGACAACTGGATATGCGTGGGCGAGCGTGGTCTCGCATGTTGTGTTCGGTGGCGACGATGCGGACAGTCCCGAAACATCGGACAACGAGGTTACGCTGGCAAACGGCAAGACCATCGTGCTCACCAACACCAAGATCATCACGAAGCTTTCCAATAACAGCGTGGCTTCTGTCATTAACAAGGCTGAGCAGCAGAAGGAGCAGGATACGCAGCAGGCGGGTAAGCCCGGCGGCTCGGACGGGTCCGGTTCTGGCACCGGTTCGGCGGGTTCGGACGGCGGTTCCGGTTCGGGCTCCGCCTCTGGCGGTGGATCTTCGAGTGGCGGCTCGACGGACGGCGATGCCGGCGGGGGCACGGGCACGGGTGGCCTCTCGGCTGCCGAGGAGGAGAGTATCCACAGTTGGCTCGTGACCAAATACAACATGCTCGATGGCTATGTCGCCCGCGCCAATAGCGTGGTGTCGACCTATAACGCCACGGGCGATACCGGACCGTGCGATAGCCTGGTCAATGACATGTTTGTCATCCGCGCCGAGTTTGGCCGGCAGACGTTTCCTCCCCAGTCAAAGTGGTATCGACAATTCGCCAACCTGTGGGGCTGCTACACAAACCTGTGTCAATGGGTCGGACATTACGGCGACGATAACGTCGCGCTCAACAACTTCAATAACAATGTGGCGGCGATCGCTCTATGATGACCAATCTCGTTTCCGCCACAACCCAATCGCTTGCCCACGATCCCATGGTGGGCCTGCGCCTGGCGCGCGTCGACGGGTTTGAGCCGGCCGTCGCCCTGGGCACGGACGAGCTTCCCGCCTACCTGCGCCGTTTTACGATGCTGTTTGCCGACGACGCCACCATGCGCCGCGGCGGCATCGGCCGCGTGACGCGTGCCGTCAACGCGCAGGGCGAGGCCGTGGCGCTCAAGCAGCTCATCTTGCCGGCGCGCGACGAATTTGATGACGATGTCGCCCACGAGGCGCTGGTCACCAAGTTCAAGGCGGCGTTTCGCGAGGAATATGAATGCCATCGTGCCCTTTCGGGCCTTAAGGGCTTTCCCCGCCTATACGGGTGGGGCGAGGTCGACGGCGTGCCCGCGATTGTCATGGAGTGGGTCGAGGGCGAGACGCTCGCTCGCCTGCGCTCGCGCCTTGCCGTGGACGATGCCGGGCGTCTGTCGCCGCTCGTGGCGGCGCGCCTGGGTCGCGACCTGTTCGATCTGCTCTGCCGCATGAGCTTGGTAGGCGAGGGGTTCGTCCATCGCGATATCTCGCCCGCTAATATTATGGTGCGCACGGCGCGCCTGCCGCTCGACCGACAGCTTGCCGAAGGCACTTTCGACCTGTGCTTGATCGACTTTGGCTCGTCGCTGGCGCTCGAGCCCGCCTCTGCGGTGGCCGGCACCGGCGGCAAGGCGTCGTTTACCGAGCGCTATGCCACGTTGCGCCGCGCGACGGTGGCCTACGCCCCGCCCGAGATGCTCACCGACGATATCCCCGACCTGCGCATGCTTCGCATGTCGCCGGCAATCGATGTCTATGCGGCGGCGAGTACGGTCTACGAGCTCATCGCCGGTGTCGCGCCGTACGAAGTAGCGCCGGGTGCGTCGGGTACTTCGGGCTCGCGCAAAAAGACGCGCGATATTGCCAGCCCGTATCGCCTCAAGATGGATACGCTGCCCGATTATCCCGTCGGCGCCCACGCGCCCGGCTGCGACTTGACGCAATTGCTGCGACGCGAGCCCGATGTGGCACTTGCCGCGGCCGAGCAGGCTCAGCAGCTGGGGCTCGATCCAAATTCCGAGGATCTGCGCGATGCGCTGGCGTTTGTCGACGCTCAGCTCTTCGATGTGGTGATGGCCTGTCTGTCCTGCCATCAGGAAGATCGTCCCGAGCCGGCTGCGGTGGAGGCGGCGCTCTCGGCATTTTGCGACCACTATGCGCAAAATGTCGCCCGCTCGCTTCGCGCCGAGCCGCTCATGCCGTGCCCGATGGAGGTATCGGGGCACACGGCCCGGCGCGCGGCGATGGTTGGTGCGACGGCGGTATGCGGCGTGCTTTGGGCTGTGGTCGTGGTATCAGCGGCGCTGTTGGCGTCGGGCGCCCATGTGGCGCTCGTCGTGGGACCGCTTATGTGGTCCGGGAAGCTGCCGGCCATTATCGCCGCGCTGGCGTTGGCGCTGCCGGGCGTGGCGGGCATTGCCGCCGGAGCCTTGGCGCGCGATCGCCGTGCGGGATTCCTGCAGGGCGTGTTGGCCCTTTCCGCCTGCGAGGTCCCGGCTCTGGCCGCACTCGCATGTACCGTGTTTTCCCAGCATGGCGTGGCGGGTGGCCTGGTGGCCGCCATAATTGCAACCTATGCGCTCACGTGGTTTTTGCTGGCGATGGGGTTTGCCTTCGAGCTTCCCGTCGTGTCAGCACGACGTGCGAAAACTCCCATGGCGACGCCGCTTGCCGGCGGAGCCGCGGCTGCCCGCGCCTTTGGCGGGCCGGCCGAAGTATCCGACACTATCTCTGCGACCAAGGAGGGCTAAGCCATGGCTTCTCAAGCCGAGCTCACCCCGTGCGGGGCAATGTTTGACATCTTTAAGCGCGCAGCGCACCTGAGCCATATCGAACTGTGCGGCCTGGTGCTCTCGAGCCGCCCGCTCGCCGACGGCCGTAGTCCGCAGAGCCGTGCCGCCGATCGCTCCTGGGTTTCGCGCTTTATCGTGCGCGCGCCGGTCGGCACGCTGCAGGAACGTTATTTTGCCGATTACGGCACCTCGGCCGCGCGCATTATGTCGCAGCTGGCCCTGCGCCGCCGCAATCCCATGGACGCCGCGGCCGTGACCAATATGGTGTGCGGCCCCGCTGGCGAGCCCATGGTGCGGGCACTCGAGGAATGCCATCAGGACACGAATCTCTATCGCAATGCGCTCGAGCGCCTGTCGCAGGCGGCTGAGCTCATGCCCGCCGAGCGCGCCGAGGCCATCCTGGTGCTGTTTGTCGCCGTGGGTTGCTCGGCAGATGTCCGCTCGTCGGTGACCTATGCCATCGACTACGCTCATGCGACCTGTGGCGGCGCCACGTCGACGCCGCGCTCGCTGAGCACATCTTCAGTCACAGGCGAGCACGAGGCTTCGCCGGCGCATCCGCTGGGACTGCTGCGCGTGCAAAACGGCTATGTGGTGAGCGCCCCGCGCTGGATTCAACCGAGTGAGGAGGGCGTCGAGATCGGCGCGCTGGCTACGGGGGAGGGCGACATCACCGACGTCGGCGACGACGTCTCGGCCCGTCATGCCCATATCTGGTGCGACGATTCTGGCACATGGTTTGTCGAGGACCTGTCGTCCACGAACGGCACCGTGGTGGTAAACGGGGCCACGAGCGTGTGTATTCAAGTAGAGCCCGGCCGCTCCGCCCAGCTCAATCCCGGCGACGAGCTCAAACTCGGCGAATCCACCACCTACGCCATCCTCCTCGGCGCCCTCTAGCCGGCAGTTAGGGACGTTCCTTTCCTGCCGGCACTTGGGGACACTCCTTGGCGCGCCAGGGCCGATCGCCCGGGAACGAAGGGTCATTTTTGACCCTTGACGGTCACCCGAGGTAAACCTTTTCCGCCCACCTATATTTGTCGAAATTACACTTGACGGCGGGGTACAATAAACCCGCATGCGGATTTCCGTTGCGGGCGCTTCCCATCGCCGGGGCGTGCCCGGGAGCATCCGGCATGCGGCCTTTGCGGCGCTCGGTCATGTGCAAGACGGGTAGCTGGGCCTGTGGAGCGCGTACAGCCCTCCTCGCCTCGGCATGCCTTCTCTCCACGCCATGTACCTGCTGCTGAGTCCGCCTGTCAGATGATTGGAAGCAACAACGAAAATCCCATCACGCCAACATCCCGGCGATCGCCGGGGCCTGTATACCTATATGAGAGGAGAGGGGTATATGGCGCGTAAGTTTAAGTCTATGGACGGCAACGAGGCGGCCGCATATGTTTCGTATGCGTACACCGAGGTAGCGGGAATTTATCCCATTACGCCGTCCAGCCCGATGGCCGACCATGTCGACCAGTGGGCGGCCCAGGGTCGCAAGAACATCTTCGGCACCCCGGTCAAGGTCGTCGAGATGGAGTCCGAGGCAGGTGCAGCAGGTACCGTTCACGGTTCGCTGGGCGCCGGTGCGCTGACCACCACCTACACGGCTTCTCAGGGTCTGCTCCTGATGATCCCGAACATGTACAAGATCGCGGGCGAGCAGCTCCCGGGCGTCTTCCACGTCTCCGCGCGTTGCGTCGCTTCCCACGCCCTGAACATCTTTGGCGATCACTCCGACGTCATGGCCTGCCGTCAGACCGGCTTTGCCATGCTCGCCGAGGGCAACGTCCAGGAGGTCATGGACCTCTCGCCGGTGGCTCACCTTGCCGCCATCGAGGGCAAGACCCCGTTCCTTAACTTCTTCGACGGCTTCCGCACCAGCCACGAGATCCAGAAGGTCGCCATGTGGGACTACAAGGATCTTGCCGAGATGTGCGACATGGACGCCGTCCAGGCTTTCCGCGATCACGCACTCAACCCTGAGCACCCGCATACCCGCGGCAGCCACGAGAACGGCGACATCTTCTTCCAGAACCGCGAGGCCTGCAACAAGGTCTACGACGAGCTCCCTGCCGTCGTCGAGGGCTACATGAAGAAGATCAACGAGAAGCTCGGCACCGATTACGGCCTGTTCAACTACTACGGCGCCCCCGATGCCGATCGCGTTGTCGTCTGCATGGGCTCCTTCTGCGACGTGCTCGAGGAAGTCATCGACTACCTCAACGCTCACGGCGAGAAGGTCGGCCTGGTCAAGGTTCGCCTGTTCCGTCCGTTCTCCATCAAGCACTTTGTCGACGTTCTCCCCGAGACCGTCAAGAAGATCGCCGTCATGGATCGCACCAAGGAGCCGGGTTCCATTGGCGAGCCGCTCTACCAGGACGTCGTCTCCGCTCTCTACGAGGCCGGCAAGACGGGCATCAAGGTCGTCGGCGGCCGTTACGGCCTGGGCAGCAAGGATACGCCTCCCGCGTCCGCGTTCGCTGTCTTCGAGGAGCTTAAGAAGGACGAGCCCAAGCGCGAGTTCACCATCGGCATCGTCGATGACGTGACCAACCTGAGCCTGCCCGAGGCCGAGGATGCGCCCAACACCGCAGCCCCCGGCACCATCGAGTGCAAGTTCTGGGGTCTGGGTGGCGACGGTACCGTCGGCGCCAACAAGAACTCGATCAAGATCATCGGCGATCACACCGACAAGTACGTTCAGGCCTACTTCCAGTACGACTCTAAGAAGACCGGCGGCGTCACCGTCTCGCACCTGCGCTTTGGTGATTCCCCGATCCGTTCGCCGTACTACGTGACCAAGGCCGACTTTGTCGCTTGCCACAACCCCAGCTATATCGTCAAGGGCTTCAAGATGGTCCGCGACGTCAAGCCGGGCGGTACCTTCCTGGTCAACTGCCAGTGGAGCGACGAGGAGTTCGCCGAGCACATGCCCGCCGTGGCCAAGCGCTACATCGCGAACAACAACGTCAACGTCTACCTGATCGACGCTATCGACCTGGCCGCCAAGGTCGGCATGGGCAAGCGCACCAACACGGTGCTCCAGTCCGCCTTCTTCGCACTGGCCAAGGTCCTGCCCGCCGAGGACGCTCTGCAGTACATGAAGGACGCGGCCACCAAGTCTTACATGAAGAAGGGCCAGGCCATCGTCGACGCCAACCACAAGGCCATCGATGCCGGCGCTACCGCCTTCCGTAAGTTCGAGGTTCCGGCCGACTGGGCTACCGCCGAGGATGCTGCTCCCGTCGAGCTCTCCGAGGAGACCAAGTCCGCCATCGCCCAGCAGGTCAAGAACCTGCTCGAGCCCATCGATCGCATGGATGGAGACAGCCTGCCCGTTTCCGCCTTTGTCGATTGCGCCGACGGCCAGTTTGAGCTGGGCGCCTCCGCATACGAGAAGCGCGGCGTCGCCGTGGTCGTTCCTCACTGGGACGAGACCAAGTGCATCCAGTGCAACCAGTGCGCCTATGTGTGCCCGCATGCCACCATCCGTCCGTTCGCGATGACCGAGGACGAGGCTGCCGCCGCGCCCGAGGCTACCCGCACGCTCGACGCTATGGGCCCCAAGGCCAAGGGCATGAAGTTCACCATGGCCGTGTCCCCGCTCGACTGCATGGGCTGCACCAACTGCGCCAAGGTCTGCCCCAAGGGCGCCCTCGAGATGGTTCCCACCGAGCAGGAGATGGACCAGCAGCCCGTTTGGGACTACATGGTCGAGAACGTCTCCGAGAAGAAGGAGCTCATCGCGGCCAACGTTAAGGGCAGCCAGTTTAAGCAGCCCTACCTGGAGTTCTCCGGCTCCTGCGCCGGCTGCGCCGAGACCGCCTATGCACGTCTGGTGACCCAGGTCGCCGGCGACCGCATGTTCATCTCCAACGCCACCGGTTGCTCCTCCATTTGGGGCAATCCCGCTGCCACCGCTCCTTACTGCAAGGACAAGGACGGTCACGGCCCGGCGTGGAACAACTCCCTGTTCGAGGACAATGCCGAGCATGGTCTGGGCATGGCCGTTGGCTATGAGGCCGTTCAGCACAAGCTGATCGCCGCTACCCAGGACATCATCGCTGCCGATGGCCCGTCCGATGAGCTCAAGGCTGCCGGCCAGGCTTGGATCGACTCCGTCAACGACGCCGAGGCCTCCAAGACCGCTGCCGCTGCCTACGTTGCCGAGCTCGAGAAGTGCGGCTGCGACGCCTCCAAGGCGATCCTCGCCGACAAGGCTTACCTCACCAAGAAGTCCTTCTGGATCTTCGGCGGCGACGGTTGGGCCTACGACATCGGCTTCGGTGGCCTGGACCACGTCCTGGCTTCCGGCCACAATGTCAACGTATTCGTCTTCGACACCGAGGTTTACTCCAACACCGGCGGTCAGGCCTCCAAGGCCTCGAACCTGGGCCAGGTCGCTCAGTTCGCCGCTGCCGGTAAGGTGACCAAGAAGAAGTCTCTGGCCGAGATTGCCATGAGCTACGGCTACGTCTACGTGGCGCAGGTTGCCATGGGCGCCAACCCGGCTCAGACCCTCAAGGCCATCCACGAGGCCGAGGCCTACGACGGCCCGTCCCTCATCATCGGCTACAGCCCCTGCGAGATG
>JAIIUG010000081.1:0-9273 GCA_022739635.1 Collinsella sp.
ATCCAGAACGGTAAAGCCGTTACGCGAAGATCGCTCGCCGCGCACGTGGGGCACGCCGGCGGTACTCTCATCCATAACGGCAAAGCTCTCGCGGCGACGGTCGTACTCATCGCGACGGGCGCTCTCATACGAAACGCGCAGGATCAGACCGGCAAGCATAAGCGACACAATAATCGACGAGCCGCCGTAGCTAATAAACGGCAGTGGCTTGCCCGTCATGGGAAACACGTTGAGAATGCCCAGCGCGTTGATCAAAAACTGCACCGCAAGAATGACCGCGGAGCCCGATGCCATAAGTGCTCCGCGACGGTCGGTCGCCTGCTCGGCAATGCGAAACGCCGAGTAGATCAGCATCGCAAACACCAAAATGAACAGCACGGTTCCGATAAAGCCAACTTCCTCGCCGATAATAGCCAAGATGTAGTCGTTATGCGCCTCGGGCAAATACGAGTACTTCATGGTGGAGTTGCCGATACCGCGACCGAACAGGCCGCCCGAGGCAAACGCCATGATGGCAAGCGTAGCCTGATAGCCGTCACCATATTCGTCTGCCCAAGGATTCCAAGCAACCTGGACACGCGTCATACGATACGGCTCGGCGATAAGGGCGATTGCAATGACGGCGATGCCGGCAACGACCGTCCACACGATATATTTGGGGTCCAATCCCGCAAACAACGCCATGCACATGAGGGTCAGCAAGATGATCAGAACGGTGCCAAAATCGGGCTGAATAAAAATCAGAAAGAGCGAAATGCCCAGGTAGACACCCATCTTGCGAAGAAACTCGTTGATGTTGCCGCCGGGCGAAAAGATGCGGTCGAGCATGATGGCCGAATACGCGATGGCGAACGGCTTTAAAAACTCAGACGGCTGGAACTGAATACCGGCGATGTTGAGCCAACGCGTGGCGCCACGACTGCCGCTGCCCATAAAGAACACCAGAACCAGTAGCCCTATCATGCCCATGAGGAAGATCCTGAGCACGTCTTCCCCAAACCAACTGTCCGGCAAGATGCGCACGATGGCAACCATAGCCAGCACGCCAACTCCGGCAAACGCGGCCTGTCGAAACAGGAAAAACGTCGCCGAACCGTTCTCGTGCAGCGCCTCGACCGAAGATGCCGAGTACACCATCAGCAAGCCGAAGCAAACCAAGCTAAACAGGCAGGCCATAAATATCAAACGGGGGCGCATGATGCGGGCGGGGACGCCGGCAATATAGCGCTCACCGAACGTCTGCCCGCCGCATCCGGAACGCGTCGTGCTACGCAGCGAGGAAGCACGGTCCGAGTCGGGCCTCCTCATATCACTTCGGGGGCTCTCCTCTCTCACCGGCAACCCCTATTCCGTTTGCGATTTCGCTGCTGCGGCAAGCTGGGCCACGTAGTCCTTAAACACGCGACCGCGCTCCTCGTAGCCCGAGAACTCGTCGAACGAAGAACAAGCGGGCGAAAGCAGGATCACGTCGCCGCGGCTCGAGAGCGAGCGGGCAACGTCAACGGCATCGCGCAGGTCATCGGCCTGGGCGATGTCCACGTCACCATCGACATCGGCCTCGTCCATAGCAGCGGTAAAGCGCTCGCGCGCATCGCCAAAGCAAACGACTGAACGCACGTTGTCCATAACGACGCGGGCAAAGTCCGCAAGCGGTGTGCCCTTATCGTGGCCGCCGAGCAGCAAAATCACATCGTCGTCGGGAAACGCCGTCAGGGCCTTTTCGACCGCATCGGTGTTCGTTGCCTTGGAATCGTTGACGTAGCGCACGCCATCGATCTCGCCGCAGGGTTCCACGCGGTGTTCAAGCGGCTGGAACGATGCCAAACCGCGGCAAATGCCCTCGGGATCGGCACCGACGGCCAGAGCAGCCGTGGCGGCACATAGGGCATTGATGACATTGTGATGGCCCGAGATCTTGAGCTCGGATGTGGCGACAAGCTGAGTCTCGACGCCCTTCAGGCGCACGATCATCTTGCCGTCGCGCACGAAGGCGGCGTCTGCACCCTCGGGCTCGTCAAAAGCGACCTTGCAGATGCGGCGGCCCGGTGTGTAGATGTACTCATCGAACTCATGGATGCCGGCATCCTCAACGTCGATAACCACGAGGTCGTCGTCGACCATATTCTCGAACAACTTGATCTTGGCAAGCGCATAGTTCTTGTGGCTCTTGTGCCAGCCCAGGTGGTCGGGCGTGATGTTGAGCAGCACCGCCACGCGAGGATGAAGCTCGGCGGTCGTAGCAATCTGATAACTCGACAGCTCGGCCACAAACCACTCGTTATGCGCGCGGCCGTCGATCTCGTTCACCGGCGGCTCACCGATGTTGCCGACGGCCACACTGGCTTCACCGGCGGCCTTGAGCAGATAATCGGTCAGCGACGTGGTAGTTGTCTTGCCGTTGGTGCCCGTGATGGCGATCCAATTTTGGGGAGACAGGCGATAGGCAAACTCGGGCTCACCCATAATCTGAGCGGCATGCTCACGCCCAGCCTTAAAGAAGGCCGAGAACTCCGAGATACCCGGGCATGTCACGCACACGTCATAGGCACCCTCGACCTGCTCGGTGCCGTAGACAAACGACGCGCCCTGTGCCTCGAGCGCACGTGTGGCGTCATTGGGCTCGGAGGTACCACCGCCATACACGGTCGTGGCGCTCACGCGCTCGGGGTGAGCCAGCGCCCAGCGGGCGACATCGAGACCGGATTTACCCTGCCCCAAAACAAGCAGGCTAAAGACATCAGCAAGAGGCATGAAAGACCACTATCCCAACTGGAAGAACAGGGCGAGGCCAACGGCGCCAAAGGCCGCGGCGATAATCCAAAAACGGATAACGACCTTGGTCTCGGCCCAGCCCTTCTTTTCGAAATGATGATGAATGGGCGCCATAAGGAAGACGCGCTTGTGCGTAAAGTGGAAATAGACAACCTGGATCATGACCGACAGGGTCTCGACGATAAAGAGACCGCCGATGATGAGAGAAACGACTTCGGTGTTGGTCATGATGGAGGTGCAGGCAAACGCGGCACCCAGGGCAAGCGAGCCGGTATCGCCCATAAAGATGCTCGCCGGGTAGCAGTTGAACCACAAAAAGCCCAGGCAGGCACCGGCACACGCCGTGCAGAAGATGGACAGGTTCACGTCACCGTGCAAAAACGCCATAGCGGCCATGGCGAGCATGGCGATCATGGAAGTGCCGCCGGCAAGGCCATCCAGACCATCGGTCAGGTTCACGGCATTGGAGAGACCAGCGATCATCAGCCAGCAAAAAACGATGTAGAGCCACGGGAACGAAAGGCCGCAGATGGTGGTCGAAAGAACACCGAGGTCAATCGTCAGGCCGCCGGGAAAACGAATCTCGGGGGCGACGCCGCACCAATTGACGGCGAGCACGGTAAAAGTAACGCAGATGATGGTCAGACCGATCATCTTGGCGTGAGGCGTCAGGCCGAGCGAGCGACCATGCGTGACGGAGGTCAGGTCGTCGATGAGACCCAGAACGCCGGTGGCCAGCGTGGCAAGCAGCACGAGCACGAGCTCGGTGGTGAGCTTGCCCATCAGCAGGCAGGTCAGCGAGATCGCGACAAGGATGATGACGCCGCCCATGGTCGGCGTACCCTGTTTAATCAAATGACGCTTGGGGCCGTCGGCTCGGACCTGTTGGCCGATACCCTCGACCTTCAGCAGCTTGATCCACCACGGCATAAGCAGCAGTGCAATGGCGGCAGCGATGCCAAGTCCCAAAAAGGCCTGATACGTAGGATACGAGGGATTGCCGAACATGGGCTAGCACACACCTTCCACAAAGCGGTCGAGCTCAACAAAACGGGAACCCTTGACCAATACAACATCATGATTTTCGAGCGCGCCGCCCATGCGGTCGAGCACCTGCTGATAATCGGAGAACACCTGGATGCGGTCCTCATCCATGCCCATCATGCGTGCGGCATCGGCCATGAGCTGAGCCAGCTCACCACCGACGCACGCGAGCATGTCGAGCTTCTTGGCGGCGGCATAGGCGCCCACGAGCTCATGCATGCGGGGAGCCTCGTCGCCCATCTCGCCCATCTCGCCCAAGATCGCCATGCGCGAACCGTCACACGAAAGCGAGCACAGCAAATCGAGGCCGGCAGCCATAGACTCGGCACTGGCGTTATAGGAGTCGTCGATGATGCGTGCTCCGCTCTTGGCGCGCTTGATCTCCTGACGGTGGCCGGTGATCGTAAGACCCCTAAAGGCAGCATCGATCTGCTCGGGCGTCACGCCCAGACGATAGGCGACCGCGGCGGCCTTGACGGCATTGGGCACGGACTGCACGCCGGGAATGGCCAGCATGGTATCGACCGTGTCGTCCTGACCAAAGTCGAGCGTAAAGACCGGATGGCCCTCGTCGTCGACGCGAATGTCGCGCGCGCGGATCTCGTCGTCGTCCGAGACGCCGGCCAGCATCACGTCAATACCCGCAGGCTGGGCGAACGTATCGCGAATGAACGGCGTAAAGTCGTCCTCGCCGCCCAAAACCAGCAACGGCGAGAAGTCGCCGGCGGCGCACATGCCCTGGACAATCTCGGACTTGGCGCGGGCGATGTTCTCGCGGCTGCCCAGAATACCGATGTGGGAGGTTCCGATCTTGCTCACGATGGCAAGATTGGGGTTGGCAGACTGGGACAGGCGCTCAATCTCATGAAAATGGTTCATGCCCATCTCGAGCACCAGAACCTCGGTATCGGCCGGAGCAGAAAGCACCGTGAGCGGCATGCCAATCAGGTTGTTGAAATTGCCTTTGGTGGCCCAGACGCGATAACGCTTGGCGAGCACGGCGGCGAGCACGTCCTTGGTCGTCGTCTTGCCAATCGAACCGGTAATGCCGACGACCAGGCAGCCAAGCTCCAAGCGATATACATGCGCCAGGCGCAGCAAGAACTCCTCGGGGTCGTCGGTCATCAAGATGGCGCATCCCTTGTCCTGCGCCAGCGAAACCAGCTCGGCATCGGGCTCACGCGTCATCACGACGGCACCGGCACCCGACTCGATGGCACGGGAGGCAAAATCATTGCCGTCGACCTTTTCGCCGGGGAAGGCGACAAAGATCGTCCCCTCCTCGACCTGACGCGAGTCGATAACGCACCCGCGGCATACCCGATCGACTTCTTCCGTCACGGTTCGGGCCCCCGTTGAGGCCGCGAGGTTGTTGACGGCGATCTCTATCATTGCAGCTCCCCTGTAAACCTAATAATGCTATCGGCGTATTGTATCCCAGTGCCATGCGCGCGTGGTGCAGGGCATGTGAACACCCTTCAGATCAAACGGCAGACCACGCTCAAGATTCTAACCCCCTACTTCGTGCGCGGGATACCCAGCACGTCGAGTGCGTTGGCCATAATGGACTGGAATGGCACCGCGGCGGCATCCGAGCCGCTCGGCGTTCCATCGAGTGTGATATAGCACAGCACCTTGGGCGATTGTGCCGGTGCAAAGCCCATAAAGGACGACATATAGTTCTCCTTGAGGTAACCGCCGTTCTCGTCAGCACGCTCAGCCGTACCGGTCTTGCCCGCCACGTCATAGCCATCGACCGCACCGCCAACGCCCGTGCCTTCGGACACGACCGTCTGCATGCACGATGTCACCTGGGCGGCAGCGTCGTCCGATATCGCACGCTCGCCTTCGCCCCAGTCCTTCTCATCGCCCTTGCTGGACTTATAGAAGTGCGGAGTCATCATCACGCCGCCGTTCGCGATGCCGCCCACGGCACGTGCGACCTCAATCGGCGAGACAGACAGCGCCTGGCCAAAGCTCATCGAGCCCAGCGTGGCGCCGTCGTACTGGTCGCGCTCCTTGACGATACCCAGACTCTCACCCGGAAAATCGACACCGGAGCTATGACCGATGCCCCACTTGTCCACATAGGTGGCAAAATCATCGGCGCCGATCTTGCGTCCCACCAGGACAAAGCCCACATTGGACGAACGGCGCATCATTTCGCGCACGTCCATGGTCATGGTGTAGTCGCGCTTATCGGCGTCGGTAACGGTGTCGTCGCCAACCTTAATGCTCGCCGGCACCTCAAACGACGTGCTCGAACGCACGGCGCCCAAGTCGAAACCGGCACCGGCCACAAGTGTCTTAAAGACCGAGCCGGGCTCGTAGGCATCGGTAACCAGGCGCAAGTTCATGTCCTCGGTCTTGGCGTTTTCCAGATCGGTCTGGTCATATGTCGGATACGAGCATGCCGCCAGAATCTCGCCCGTCGTGGGATCGGTGACCAGGGCCGAGCCATTCTTGGCCTTGGTCTTTTCGACCGCCTCGGCCAGGGCGTCCTCAGCGGCACGCTGGATATTGACATCGAGCGTCGTCACGATGTCCACGCCGTCCACCGCGGCAACCTTCTTATAGGCGCCGCCCGCGATATAGCTACCGTCCCTCGCCCGCTCGCGCACCAGCGAACCGTTGGTTCCGGTCAAAAGCTTGTTGTACTGCTTTTCGAGGCCCGTCAGACCGTCGTTGTCCACGTTTACCACGCCAAGCACCTGCGATGCCAGGTTGCCGTAGGGGTACACGCGCTTCATGGCCTGCTCAAAGAGCACGCCGGGCAGATTCTTTTTCTCCAGCGCCGCAGCATCGTCCTCGTCCACCTGGCGTTTGATATACACCCAGGTGCCATCGGACATAACGAGATCACGACAGGTTTTCTTATCGATGCCCGTAGCTTTGACCAGTGCCGAGACCGTCTTGTCAACATCCTCGATAAGCTGAGGATTCACGGCGATGTTGCGGCATTCGACCGACGACGTCAGCACGTTGCCGTTACGGTCGTAGATGGTACCGCGCTTGGCATACAGCGTCTGCGCAAGCAAGCGACGTGCATCGGCACGGTCGCGTAACTTATCGGCTTCCACGATTTGATAGTCGGCAAGGCGAAGGACGCCCAAGCCCAAGCCAAACCCGATGAAGCCCATGACGGCTTTGCGACGGGGCAGCGGCGTGCCCGTGAGCCATTCGGTCGACGAGCTCTTGCGCGGTCTGGTGTTATGCATTTGAGGACCACTCGAGCTACGGAGACGCGACGCGGGGTCGTTGCCATAGGACGGCCTCGCGTTGTAAGATGGCCGACCCGTTCCTTGATAACCAGAACGTCCCCGCGATGAGGGACGTCCAGAACCGCGACCCCCGTCGGAACCGCGGCGATAGTCATTTGTCATACTCAGCTACCGTCTTGTTACTGAGCGGTCGCGGTCGAGCTAGCGCCCGCGGCTGCATCCTGCGAAAAATCAAGTGTAACGCTCTCGCTGGGCTCCACCATGCCATAAGCGCCCGCAAGGTCGCGAATGCGCGTGTCGGCACCATAGACCGAATGCATGACCTCCAGGTCGGAGCTCTCATCGGTCGCCTTCTCGAGCGTGTTGGTAAGCGCGGCATTGCTGTTGAGCACCTGGGCCGTAACGCCGGCGAGCGCCACACGGGCGACACCGATCGTCATGAAGATGGCCGCAATGATGCAAAACGTTTTAAGAACGCTCATGAAAACCGGGCTTACCGCCTGGTTTGCCTGACGGCCCGCGCCCGTGTAGACATCAAAGCGCGGCGTGCGCTGCTCGCGGGGAGCAACGGGGGCCTGCGGTGTCTCACGATAGGCGGGCATGGCGCTCATATCATAGGCGAGTGCTGCGTTTGAGGTGTTGTAGCCCATGATATGCCGCCTCCCATCCCGAGTACGTTGGTAGTGTGTTTAAGCTTCGTTTATGGTGCGAGCGGGAGGTCCAATATCGCGCGGTCGCGTCTACAGACGCTGCGCCACGCGGATCTTGGCTGATCTCGCCCGAGGGTTGCGCGCAACCTCATCGGGTTGGGCAACCAGGGGTTTGCGGGTGATGACCTTGAGTATCGGCACGTTGCCGCACACGCACACCGGAATCTCCGGCGGACACGTGCACCCCTGGCTCATCTCCTTAAAGTGGTTCTTTACGATACGGTCCTCGAGCGAGTGATACGAGATGACGCAGATGCGTCCGCCCGGGTTGAGCCACCTTGTGGCGGCGTCTAGCCCTCGCTCGAGCACATCGAGTTCGTGATTGACCTCGATGCGAATGGCCTGGAAACTTTTCTTGGCTGGGTGTCCGCCATGCCGACGAGCGGCAGCGGGGATACCAGCTTTGATGATCTCGACAAACTGACCGGTGGTTTCGATCGGCTCATGCTCGCGGCGGCGCACGATCTCACGCGCGATCTGCGAGGCGAACTTCTCTTCGCCGTAGACGCGTAGAATCCGGGCGAGGTCGTGTTCGTTATAGGTGTTGATGACCTCAGCTGCGTTTAAGGTGTTGTTACCCGGATCCATCCGCATGTCCAATGGGGCGTCCTCGTTGTACGAAAAGCCCCTGCCAGGGATATCGAGTTGCGGCGACGAAACGCCCAAGTCGAACAGGAAGCCATCGACCCCGGGCACCTCGGCCGAGCAAAGCAGCTCGTCCAAGTCGCCGAAGTTGCCCTTCAGCAGCTGGTGCGGTACGCCGGGAACCTCGCGGTCCAGACGGGCGCCAGCGGCCTCGAGGGCCATGTCGTCCTGATCGACGCCGAGCAAAAGGCCGGTCTCCCCCACCTGCGCGGCCATCTTTACCGAATGGCCGGCACCGCCAAGGGTGCAGTCGCAGACGACGGAGCCGCTCTTGAGCTGCAGCGACTCAAGCACTTCGCCGAGCATGACAGGTTCATGCCGATATTCTTGTGTCAAGATCCCACGCTCCATCCGTTACTCGTGCCTTGCCCTTACGAGAAGAAGAGGTCCAGCAGGGCCTCGTCATCATCGTCCTCATCGGCCGTAGCGCGGTCCCAAACCTCAAGGTGGTCGTAGTTGCCCACAACCGTGACCTCGCGGTCGAGGTTCGCCTGCTTGCGGAGAGACTCAGAAAGACCGATACGACCCGCGCTGTCCACATCCATCGACGTGGTGCGCTTGTTGATCGCCCTCATGAGCTTCTGGTCGTTGATGTCACGCGGGTTAAAACCCTCGTGGCCCTCACGACCCGCGAAGAGTCCTTCGACCCACTTATCGAAGGCCTCGGCAGAGAACACGTACAGAGCATCGACATCCAGGGCTTTAAACACGCGAACGTGCTCTCCAAGCTCCTCACGAAGGGGTGCAGGCAGGGACAGACGACCTTTTGCATCGAGATTGCGCTCGTATGCACCCGTCATTCCCATGTGCGCCCTCCCCTCGGTTACTCAGATGGCACGTACGCGGGGAACCACCCCGCCTGTCGACGTCATCAATAATAT
>JAIIUG010000082.1:0-9036 GCA_022739635.1 Collinsella sp.
ATCATCGCCGTCGGCGGTGGCTCCGCTATGGACGCCGGCAAGATCATGTGGATGATGTACGAGCACCCCGAGTGCAAGTTTGAGGACATGGCCATGGACTTCATGGACATCCGCAAGCGTATCTTCACCTTCCCCGAGATGGGCAAGAAGGCCTACTTCGTCGCCGTCCCGACCTCCTCGGGTACCGGCTCCGAGTGCACGCCGTTCGCCATCATCACCGACAAGGAGACCGGCATCAAGTGGCCGCTCGCCGACTACGCGCTGCTCCCCAACATGGCTATCGTCGACGCCGACAACTGCATGACCGCCCCGCGCGGCCTGACCGCTGCCTCCGGCATCGACGTCATGACCCACGCCATCGAGTCCTACGTCTCCATCATGGCTTCCGACTACACCAAGGGCCTTTCCGAGCGCGCTGCTAAGCTCGTCTTTGAGAACCTGCCCTCCAGCTTCACGAACGGCGCCAAGGACCCGCATGCCCGCGAGGAGATGCACAACGCCTCCTGCATGGCCGGTATGGCCTTCGCCAACGCCTTCCTGGGCCTCAACCACTCCATGGCCCACAAGCTCGGCGCATTCCATCACCTGCCCCACGGCCTCGCAAACGCCGTCATCCTGACCCGCGTCATGCGCTACAACGCCGCCGAGGCCCCCGTCAAGATGGGTACCTTCTCCCAGTATCCTTACCCCAACGCGCTGCACAACTACGCCGAGATGGCCAAGTACTGCGGTATCGAGGGCAAGGACGACAAGGAAGTCTTCGAGAACTTCATCACGAAGCTCGAGGAGCTCAAGGACTTCATCGGCGTCAAGAAGACCATCGCCGACTACGGTGTTGACGAGCAGTACTTCCTCGACACCCTCGACGAGATGACCGAGCAGGCATTCAACGACCAGTGCACCGGCGCTAACCCGCGCTACCCGCTCATGAGCGAGATCAAGGAGCTCTACCTGGACGCCTACTACGGCCGCGAGCCTCAGGACTACGCCGTCTGCTAGTTTTAGCACGGTTTTTAACGGCGGGGGTGCACGGGTGTTTCACACACCCCCGCCGTCGCTTCTATCGCATCGTTGAAAGGATGCAACCATGCTGCTACCCGATTCCAAGACCGAGCTCGTCCGCCGTGGCAACAAGGTCGTTTACGACCTGGGCGACAAGATCGTCAAGGTCTTTAACGAGACCAAGCCTGTCTCCGACGTGTTCAACGAGGCTTTGAATCTTGCCCGCATCAATGAGTGCGGCATCCGCAGCCCCAAGGCTCTCGAGGTTTCCCAGCTCGAGAACGCCAACGGCTGGGCGCTCGTGACCGAGAAGGTTCCGGGCACCACCCTTGCCGAGAAGATGACTGCCGAGCCCCAGCGCTTTGGTGAGTACCTCGAGATGTTCGTCGACCTCCAGATCGAGATCCACGGCTACACCTCCCCGCTGCTCAACCGTCAGCGCGACAAGTTCGCCCGCATGATCGACAGCCTTGATCAGCTTAATGCCACCACGCGCTACAACCTTCAGGAGCGCCTGGACGGCATGACCAAGGAGTTCAAGGTCTGCCACGGCGATTTCAACCCCTCCAACGTCATCGTCGGCGACGACGGCCAGCTCTATGTGTGCGACTGGGCACACGCCACCCAGGGCTCCCCTGCTGCCGACGTTGCCACCACCTACCTGCTCTTTGCGCTCAACAGCAAGGACCAGGCCGAGGCCTACCTGGAGCTCTACTGCGACCGCGCCGACATGCCTATGCAGGTCGTGCGTCAGTGGACGAGCATCGTCGCCGCTTCCGAGCTCGCTCGTAAGCGCAACGTGAACGATGAGTTCCTGAAGAACTGGATCGACGTCGTCGATTATCAGTAATATCTGAGCGATTTATTTCGCATCGGAGGCACAAAGGAAACCCCGCAGCTCGCATGGGCTGTGGGGTTTTCCTTTTAGCGATTGTGCACGCCGACAAGATAAAAGGACGGTCCCGCATCTCCCCGAACTGGAGAAATGCAAGACCGTCCCGCATATCGAACTACAAGCGAAATCGTCGATTAACGACGGGCAGCTTTCACAAGCTCGGAAACCTTGGCGACGACCTCATCGATCGCCACGTCCTCGCGCTCGCCCGTGGCACGATCCTTGAGCTCGACGGTGCCGTTCTTAAGGCCACGCTTGCCGAGCACCACCTGATACGGGAAGCCCATAAGGTCGTTGTCGGCGAACTTAAAGCCGGGACGCTCGTCACGGTCGTCGACGACGACCTCGATACCCTCGGCGCACAGGCCATCAACAATCTGCTCGCAGACGGTAGCGCACTCCTCCTTCTTGGGGTCGAGCGGAATCACTGCAACCTCATACGGGGCAACGGAGACCGGCCAGACGATACCGTGCTCGTCGTTGTGCTGCTCCACGACGGCAGCGAGCGAGCGGGACACGCCGACGCCGTAGCAACCCATGATAAGCGGCTTCTCCTTGCCGTCCTCATCCATAAAGGTGGCACCCATGGCCTCGGAGTACTTGGTGCCCAGCTGGAAGACCTGGGAAACCTCGATGCCGCGGGCAGCAGAGAGCGGCTTGCCGCAGTGCGGGCAGGGATCGCCGGCAACGACGGTAACCAGGTCGGCCCACTCATCGACGGTAAAGTCGCGCTCGGGGCAGGCACCGGTAAAGTGATAATCGACCTCGTTGGCGCCGCAAGCCCACTGCTTGGACTCGCGCAGGCTCTCATCGCAAACCAGACGGATGCCCTCGGGCAGGTTGACCGGTCCGATAAAGCCCTTGTGTAGACCGTTCGCCTGAAGCTCCTCGTCGGTCATCATACGATAGCCCTTGCCAAAGACATGCTCGGCCTTGCAGTCATTGAGCTCGTGGTCGCCCGGGACAATGGCCACGACCGGCTTGCCCTCGGCGTCGATCAACGCCAGCGACTTGCGCGTACCGTTCTCGGGGAAGCCGAAGAACTTGGCGACGGCCTCGATGGTGCCCATACCCGGAGTCTCGACCTTGGTAAGCGTGCCGTCGCCGGGTCCCTCGGTCACAACGACCTTGGTGCTTGCAGCCTCGTCATCGGCAGCAAAGCCGCAATCGTCGCAGTAGACGAGCGAGGCCTCGCCGGCGTCGGCCAGAGCCATGTACTCGACAGAGGTGTCGCCGCCGATCTCGCCAGAGTCGGCGACAACGGGCAGAGCCTTGATGTAGCAGCGCTCGCAGATGTTGGCGTAGGCCTGCTTCATCTTGTCATACTCCTCCTGCAGGCTCTCCTGCGTGGCAGAGAAGCTGTAGGCGTCCTTCATGATGAACTCGCGACCGCGCATCAGGCCAAAGCGGGGACGGAACTCATCGCGGAACTTGTCCTGAATGTGGTACAGGTTGACAGGCAGCTGCTTATAGGAGCGCAGCTCGTTGCGCACCAGGGCCGTGACGGTCTCCTCGTGGGTGGGGCCCAGCACAAACTCGCGTCCATGACGGTCGTCAAAGCGCACGAGCTCCTTGCCATAGGCATCGATGCGGCCGGACTCACGCCACAGCTCGGCATCGACCATAATGGGCATCATGAGCTCCTGGGCGCCGGCAGCGTCCATCTCGTCGCGCACGATGTTCTCGATCTTACGAATCGAGCGCCAAGCGAGCGGCAGATAGGAATAGAGACCGGCGGCCTCCTTGCGGATCATACCGGCGCGAAGCAGCAGACGATGGCTTGCAAGTTCGGCGTCGGCCGGATCCTCTTTGAGCGTCGGCGCATAGAGCTTAGACATATACATTGCTCGGGTCATTTATTTCTCCTCAATAAGCTTGTCAACCTCGGCCATAAGCGCGTCGACAATTTGATCCTCAGCTACTTTACCAATGATCTGGCCATGCGAAAAGAGCAGGGCCTGACCACGTCCGCAAGCAACGCCCAGGTCGGCATCAGAAGCCTCACCGGGGCCATTAACGGCACATCCCATGACGGCAATCGAAAGCGGCGCGGTATAGTACTTAAGCCGCTCGGTTACTTCCTCGGCGATAGGAATCAGGTTAACCTGACAGCGGGCGCACGTGGGGCACGAGACAATCTCGGGACCACGGCGACGCAGACCCAGCGACTGCAAAATTCCCCAGGCGACCGGCGGCTCCTCGACCGGATCGGCCGTGAGCGAGACGCGCATAGTGTCACCGATACCCTCAGACAGCAGGATACCAAGGCCCACCGAGCTCTTGATGGTGCCCTGCAGCTTGGTACCCGCCTCGGTTACGCCCAGGTGAAGCGGAACGTGGGGAATCTCACGCGACAGGGCTCGGTAGGTATCGAGCGTCGTTTGCACGCTATGGGCCTTAGCCGAAAGCACAATGTTCGTAAAGCCGCGGTCTTCAAAATGCTTGACGAAACGCTCGCTCGACATCACAAGCTTTTCGGGCTGCGTGAGGTCGTCGCGCTCGGCGATATCCTGCTCAAGCGAACCGGCGTTGACGCCGATACGAATCGCACAGCCCGCGGCACCCGCAGCATCGATCACCGCGTCAACCTTGGCCCAATCGCCGATATTGCCGGGATTGATGCGCAGCTTGGCAGCACCGGCCTCAACGGCACCAATGGCGAGCTTATGGTTAAAGTGGATATCGGCGACAATCGGCACCGGAGACTCGGCACAGATGGTGCGGAAACCCTCAAGCGCGGCCTCGGAGGGCACGCTCACGCGCACGATATCGCAGCCAGCCTGCGCCAACGCGCACACCTGCGCAAGCGTTGCCTGGGCATCGGCGGTATCGGTGCAGGTCATAGATTGGACCACCACCGGCGCGCCGCCACCGATCTGCACGCCGCCCACATGCACGGGGCGCGTCAGCTCGCGAGGCAAAGGATGGGATAAAGACAATCCAAACACTCCCCTACAGAATAAATCGAAGGATGTCGGAACGAAGCATATAGACAAACAGCAGCGCAAAGAGCGCGATGCCCACATAGCTCACAATCGTCTGGACCTTGAGCGGAAGCTCGCGGCCCGCAATCTTCTGAATGATCTCGATGACCAGCTTGCCGCCATCGAGTGGCGGGATGGGCAGCAGGTTCATAAAGCCAAGCGAGAATGAAATGAGGGCGGCAAACGAAAGGAACGTGGCAGGGCCGGCAGCAGCAGCCTGTGAGGACATAACGCTAATACCCACGATCGAAGAGGACTGATCGAGAATCTCCATCGTATGCTGCGGCTGGAGCAGACGCATCACACCCTCCGCCGTCTGCACGACATAGGAGAACGACAGGCGAGCCGACGTGATGGGGTCTAAACGAACCACCTGCGTAGAGGCATACACGCCTAGGCGCTCATCCTCTTTGAGCGCAACCGTGGTCGAATGCTGCTTGCCGTCACGCTCGTACTCAATGGCGATATCGTCCTTACCGGCAGCCTTGCCGATGGCATCGTAAACGTCCATCCAGGTAGAGCACGATACTCCGTCGACCGAAAGGATCGCGTCGCCGCCCTCGATTCCCGCCGAGGCGGCAATCGAGCCTTCGTCAACCTGGCCGATCACATTGGTATCCACCGGCACCGTGACACCGGCGATGGAATAGATGCTCATAAGGAGTAAAAAGCCCGTCAGGATATTGACGATAATGCCCGCAAGCAGCATAAAGGCACGCTTGACAAAGCCCTGGCCCAAATAGGTGTGAGAGCGCTCGCGTGCAAGGAATTCGGCCTCGCCGCACGGCAGTTCCCATACATCGCCCTCGGCAGTCGCATGCTCGCGATCGAACCGACGGCCGTCAAAGGTGGTATACCCCGCCGCGTCACGCGGCAAGGTCTGGTACTTGGTGGGATAGTAACTGGGCGAAGGCTTTTCCCCTTCTTCATACCAGGGAGCGATGGAGCCCCAGCCCAACAGCAAAGCACAGGCCTCGAGCACATCCTCCTCGGACAGCTCGAGCTCGACAGCAAGATCGGCCACCGTCACACGACCGTGACGATAGATGGCCGCGAGCACGCAATCGGCGCACGAAACGTCGGTCGGATCCATGCCGCAAATGGCAGCATAGCCACCCAGCAGCAGCGGCGTCACGCCAAACTTGGTGCCGATACGACGCGATGTGTGGTGGATATCAAAGCGGCACGGCAGGCCCAAGAAGAACTCAGTCACCCGGACGCCGCAGGCACGCGCCGCCAAAAAGTGGCCGCCCTCGTGCAAAAACACGAGGACGGAAAGCATCAGCAGGCCCCAAAAGACCGATGAGAGAACGCTCAGAACAGTATCCATAAAACGAAAAAGCAATCCTTATGGGTTAAGAACGGGTTGCGGCGAGCACCTGCGCGGCCTTTTCACGCGCCCAGCCATCGATGTCACGAAGCTGTTCAAACGAATCGACCGCCTGCGCATCGTGAGCATCCATGCAGGATTCCACAATGCGGTCGATATCGGTAAAGCTACAGCCATCATGCAGGAAGGCATCGACGGCGACCTCGTTGGCGGCGTTGAGCACGCACGGCATGGTGCCGCCCGTCTTGCCGGCACGCTCGGCCAGCGCAAGGCAGCGGAAGGTATCTATATCTGCCGCGTCAAAGGTAAGCTGCCCCAACTCGCGGAAATCGATACGCGGAGCCGGCGTATCCCAACGCTCGGGATACGAGAAGGCAAACTGGATGGGAATGCGCATGTCGGAGGCACCGAGATGCGCCATCACAGAGCCGTCGGCGAACTCGACCATGGAGTGAATCTTAGATTGGCGCTGCACGACCACGTTAATGAAATCAAGATCGCAGCCAAACAGATGCATGGCCTCGATACGCTCCAGACCTTTGTTCATGAGGGTGGCGGAGTCAATCGTGATCTTGGCACCCATAGCCCACGTGGGATGCGCCAGGGCATCGGCGCGCGTCACGCGATCGAGCTCATCACGCGTGCGGCCAAAGAACGGACCGCCCGAGCAGGTAAGCCAAATGCAGTGAGCCTCGCGCGGATTCTCGCCCAGATAGCACTGGTAGATGGCAGAGTGCT
Source organism: Collinsella sp. (assembly GCA_022739635.1). GTDB lineage: Bacteria > Actinomycetota > Coriobacteriia > Coriobacteriales > Coriobacteriaceae > Collinsella. The sequence goes on from JAIIUG010000082.1 coordinate 6,950, forward strand.
CGGAGTCGACCGGGATGAGCTGACCTGGCTGCGCCAACGGCATAAGCAGATCGCCGCCGACGACGAGCGACTCCTTGTTGGCCAGGGCAAGACGCTTGTTCGAGGTCAGGGCAGCATGGCTCGCCTCGAGACCGGCAGCGCCCACGATAGCCACGAGCACGCAGTCGACATCATCGCGGCATGCGAGCTCACACACGGCCTGCGCCCCAACGCCGAGCTCCGTGCCCTCGGGCAGTTCCTGGAGCACAGCGTCGGCGCCATGGGAGGCGTCCGCCACGGCGACCGCCGGAACCGAGAACTCACGGGCAGCGGCAACGAGCTCGGAGGTGCTGGAGTTAACGGACAGCGCCGTCACCTGCAGGCGATCGGCATGCTGACGGCACACGTCGAGCGCCTGAGTGCCGATAGAGCCCGTACAGCCCAGAATGGCAACACGAAGACGCCCATCGGGACCGTAGGTGGTCTGATACGCCATTACAGCACGCCCCCGATCATCAACAGCAGCTGTGCGGTAATGCAGCCAAAGATGAGCGAATCGCTGCGGTCGAGCATGCCGCCGTGGCCCGGGATGAGATTGCCGGAATCTTTGACGCCCACACCGCGCTTGATGCGCGACTCGATGAGGTCGCCGATAACGCCCAGGATGGAGACGACCACGCCGCACAGCAGTGCATAGGGCAGGCTCAGCTTGTAGAAGTGCGTCGCCCACAGGATGAGCCAGATCAAGACAGAGCCCAAAATGCCGCCGACAAAGCCTTCCCAGCTCTTTTTGGGAGAGATCTTGGGGACCATCTTATGCTTACCGATGCGGCTGCCCACTATATAGGCAAACGAGTCGGAGACCCAAAGGGACGCACAAACGCCAACTGAAAGCAGGGCGCCGGCAAAACCGGGCACGGCATCGCGCAGCAACACGATAGCCGAAAGCATAAAGCCGGTGTAGATTGGGCCCATGAGCGTCACGGCAACGTCAGAGATGCGAGTGCGCGGAGACCAGACATACCAGATACCAACCGCAAGCATCAAATCGAACAGCAGGGCGTTCAACAGCAGCGAATCGCCCAGTGCCGAGAGCGGAAAGAGCACGGCGGCAGCGATACCAAGGCGCTCGTTGGCAACCTTGCCGTCGAGCCTCGTCATGCGGAAGAACTCGTAGCAGCACAGACCGCTCATGACGGACACGAAGATGGCCGTGGGAACAATACCCAAAACCAGGCACAGGATAAAGACAACGGCATAGACGATACCGGCGGCGGCACGGGTGATAAAGCCCGCCAGCCACGAACCGGAACTGCCCTTCGCCGCAGGCGCTCCCGCAGTGGCAGCCTTACGCGCGGGCCTCGCGGAAGTAGGCGCCTTGGGAGCGGATGCCTTGGTACGTTCGGACACGATTAAGCCTCCTCGGTCTTACTCAGTCCACCAAACCTTCGGTCGCGACCCTGATAGGCCAAAATGGCGTCGACAAGGCCCCAACGATCAAAGTCGGGCCAATAGGTATCGGTGACATAGAACTCGGAATAGGCGACCTGCCACAGCAGGTAGTTCGAAAGACGCAACTCGCCAGAAGTGCGAATCACGAGCTCCGGATCAGGAAGACCGGCGGTGTACAGGTGCGAAGCCACCATGTCGTCATCAATTGCGGCAGGATCGATCTTACCGGCGGCAGCGTCGAGCGCGATCTGGCGGACAGCGCGGGTAATCTCAGCACGGGCGCCGTAGTTAACGGCCAGCGCCAGCGTCATACCGGTATGGTCGGCGCACTCGGCAAGGCCGCGCTCAAAGACGTCACGGGTCTTCTTGGGCAGCGCGGAAATATCGCCCAAAAAGACAACGCGAACATTCTCGCGCTTAAGCAGCGGTAGCTCATCGATAAACGTTTTGGCAAACAGGTGCATCAGAACGTTGACTTCGTGCTGCGGGCGATTCCAGTTTTCGGTCGAAAACGCATAGGCCGAAAGTACGTCGACGCCCAGACGCACGCAGGCAGTAATGATCTCGCGCAGCGAGACGATGCCGGCCTTGTGGCCTTCGGTGCGGGCAAGACCGCGCGCCGTGGCCCAACGGCCGTTGCCGTCCATGATGCACGA
>JAIIUG010000083.1:0-8947 GCA_022739635.1 Collinsella sp.
AGAGAGCGGCACCAGCGGGCCCTCCGTGCCGCGCTTGCCGGCGTGCTCGGCCAACGTCTCGTCAAAGACCTCGCGCAGCAGCTCCTGAGCGCGCGGCAGATTCTCGGGCGTCACGCGCTCCATGCCCTCCTGGGGCAGGCGGGCATGCAGGTGCTCCAGCACATCGTGGACAAAGTTGCCCTTCTCCATATTTCCAAAGCCCGCGTCGATGGACTGAGGCTTCACGCGATACGACACGAACCAGCACAGCGGGCACGTCGAGTACGCCTCAATCTGCGAGGCGGACGTCAGACGCGGCACGAGCGGCGCGTTCTCGCCCTCGCCATCGCGGCGACGCAGGACCAGGTACGGCACAGCCGCCTCACTCAAATGCTGAGGAGCCTCGCACGCAACACGCTTGCACTCGATGCCCTCGCCGGCCGCTGGATCAAAATCGGCGACGATACCGCCCTCGCCCGCGCACGCAACCTTGGCGGCGCCAGCGGCCTCGGCATGCGCCCGCAACTCGGTCCACACGGCAGCCGGATAGCACTCGCGCGCCTGGCGATCGTGGGTCACGCGGGCGAGCACAATGGGGCCGCGTGCCGCCTGCATCGCGCGGCCAAAGCGCACGCGCAGCAGAGCCGCGGGCTCAAGCGTCACGCCGCTGCGCCCCAGCTCTGCCGTCAGCGTGGCCAGCGGGCCCTCCTCATGCGAGAGCGGATAACTGTCCAGATCGACGTCGGCAAACAGCACGGCATCGTAGCTGTCGGGGCGCAGGGCTGCCGCATCGGCAAGCGACGCAAAGCGCGCCTGGGCGCGCGGCGTGCGGTCGACCTCGTAGGTCTCGTAATCGTATGCGGTACTGCGCTTGTCAACCTTGGTACGAACGTCGTCGAGCACGGGCACGGTCGCGGCCTGCGACACGTCGAGCGCACGAGCATCGTTCATAAGGATGTCGATGGCATGTCGCAGCAGGGTGGTCTCCGCCTGGCGACGAGCCTGGCCGTCAAGGCCTCCAAGGGCGCGATCGGGCAACGCCTCGGCGACAGCGAGCATTGCCTTGAGCGCCGTCACGGGTTTGTCACGCCACAGCGCTTGGAACACGTCCGAGACCACGCACGGCACGTTTTTAAACCAGTTCTCATCACTGGCGGCCTTGCGCGTGCCCCTGACCTGGCCCTGCACGCTCTGCAGCAGGCTCTTGACGGCCGTGGTGGTCTTGCCGCGCGACAGGCGCATGTTCTTGTCGAAGGTGCGCGCGCTGGCGGCATCGGCACCCGAAAGCGGACTGTAAATCCAGTCGGTAAGCTCCGGCGCGGGCCACCACTCGGTCTTGGAGGCGGTGCCCTCGTCGGCGGCCTTCATGCGCTCAATCAGATTGGCAAGCGCCGTGAACTGCCTGCCCGCGATGGATTGGGAAAACGCCGTGAACTCGGTTGTCTCGGCCGCAATGTGACACGCCGCCAAACGGGCAGCGAGTTCACCAAACAGCTGGGGCGCCCGGGCAGACACCACGAGCACGCGCACGGGGTCCGCGGACGCCGTGGCACCGTCGTCGACCGCGGCGGCCTCACACGTTTTTACCAGCTCATCGATTGCATCCACATAGGCGTGGGCGCTGGCGTGAGGGCCGGCAACCTCTACAAAGGTAGGCTGAGCGGCGGGCTTGGAGGCAGTCTGGGGCGCGGCAGCACCCTCACCCAGCGGTGCGGCCTCAAACAGTACGCCGCGGACATCAAATGCCGCGGCAAGCTCCTCGCGCATCGCCGCCTGCTCGCGGGCAAGCAGCACAACGACCTCTCCCCCATTGTTCGCCACGGCCGACAGCAACTCGAGCAGGCCGTGCGTAAACGATGTGATGCCGCGCACACACACCGCGCGGGCGCACGCCGGAAGGTTGTCGGCCAGCACCTCGGCAATAAGGTCAGCCGCCTCGCAGGGCTCGACCATGTCTCGACGGTCCAAGACGCTCGCATAGGCACTCAACAGCTCGAACACGCGAGCCTCGGCGTCGCTCTTGGGATCGGGCTGGCAAACGTCGCCGCAGCAGCGCTCGGCACCCGTTCCCGCTACGCCCGGCAGCACATCGCGGGCCATGCGCGCGAGCATGCGCACCGTTCCCTGACTGCGCGAAAGCGGTTGCAGGTCGGCATCGTCGCGACGGGCGATCATGTCCGAGAACAGCATCTGGCGCTGCATGTTGTCGACGAAGCTGCAGCCATCGCCCATAAGCTCCCACAGCGAACGGAGCCACGACGTGGGGGTTTTGTAGTCAACACCCAGCGAGGCGCCAGCAACCGCAGCATCGTGACGGCACAGGTCGAGCTCGGCAAACGAGGGCGCCAGCAAAACGGCACGCCCGTGGCGGGCAACCAGGTCGGCGAGCAACGCCGCCTCGACATCGCTCAAGTCCGTACCGGTATGGGTGGTATAGATTCGAACAGGCATGGTCCTCCACTCAAACCGTTCGCAATAATTAATGTATCCATCCTACCCGCCCACGCGGACAGATTTACCCCACGCCAACAGATTTCCTCCGTCCCCAAGGGATCAAAAAACCGCCCCCGAAGGGACGGTTCTGCGCAATTCGTTTGTTGCCGCCGGCCTACTCGCCATCCTCCAGTTTGATGAGGATCTTGCGATAGCCACCGTACTCGCCATTAAGCGCCTTGGACACGCGGCTCACCGTGGTGGACGAAGCGCCGGTGCGGGCCTGAACCTCAACATAGGGCTCGCCCTCATCCAGATAGCGCGCGACCTGCAGGCGCTGAGAAAGATCGCAGATCTCGCGCGGCGTGCAGATATCGGTTAAAAACGCCTGGATATCGTTCTCGTCGTCCAAAAGACTAAATGCGTGGACCAGCTGCTTGACATCAGGCTTGTCAAACATGTTCTCGATATTCATCGATCACCGCCAAACCCGCCATAAGGCATCGAAGTTGATACTGACATCGGGCATCGTTCGCCCGTAATATGCAATAAAACTATGCATGGGCCATTTGCCCGTAGCAGTGTAGCACACCACTAAACTAAAGCGACAAGACTCTCTGTCAGCGGCACGTTTTTCAGGACGAACGCCGTTTAGAAACCGAATGCGCACGTAAGCTCCACGAATATTTGAGACAATGGGCGCCCAAACACCGCGGCGCGCCCGCGCAACCATCAAGTCGCCGCCACCAGCCGCTTCACGCGACGCCAGCAACCCCGGCGCAAGAAAGGATTCATGCCATGCGCTTTATGCTTAACTGGCTCTTCACCTCGATCGCCATCGCGATTGCCACGTTCCTCGTCCCCGGTATCCAACCTTTCGGCTTTGCCGAGGCCTGGGTCTGCTTTGCCTTTGTGGGACTGTTCCTCAACATCGTCGATTCGTTCGTCAAGCCGTTCCTCACGGTCATCTCGCTGCCGCTCACGATCATTACGCTCGGCATTTTCCAGCTCGTGCTCAACAGCTTTATGCTGGAGCTCGCCAGTTACCTGTCGGTTAACCTGTTGGGCGTCGGCATCTCCATCGCCGGCTTTGGCTCGGCCTTTATGGGCAGCATCCTAGTGTCCATCATGCGCAGCATCCTCGATAGTATTGCCGAAGAGTAGAACGCCCCCGACGCACAAACGCATCGGACCAAATCAAAGGCCGCCCATCGCAAAAATGGGCGGCCTTCTTATTTGCCAAGTCTCAGAGGGCAAGAAAATCTACCATTTCCACCCTGCCCCCACATGGCAAGTGGGGTTAGATGACGTAGTCGTAGCCTTCGTTGGGGGCGACGAGCTGGTCGAGCGTCACGCCGTCGAGGTAATCGTTGATGAGCTTGTCCAGGTTCTTCCACACGTCGAGCGTGGGGCACTTATCAGATCGCGAGCAGCCCTTGCAGTCGCCATCCAGGCAGGCGACCGGCGCTAGACTACCCTCGGTCAGGCGCAGGATCTCGCCCACCGTGTACTGCTCGGGCGGGCGCGTGAGCACGTAGCCACCGCCCTTGCCACGCATGCCCGAAAGCATGTTGGCGCGCACGAGTGTAGCCAAGATGTTCTCGAGATATTTCTCGGAAATCCCCTGTCGCGCCGCGATCTCTTTGAGCGGGATGCGACCGGCCGCCTGGTGCTCGGCCAGGTCAACCATTACGCGCAGGGCATACCTGCCCTTAGTAGAAACCAACATATATAGTGCTGCCTTTCGGTCTTTTAGTCCGTTGAAATTCTAGCCGAAAAATTGGCTTTGGAAATACCCGTTCCGGTCAAGATGGTTAATCGACTCGTAATATTCTTCTATTTCCTATTGCATTACTAGGCTTTAGTGTCTACTATGCTTGCCAACAGCTAAACGAACAACCTATAAGGTTTATGGGTTTAGCTGCTAGACACGCCGTAAAACCACACGGCAACCAGCAACTTGAACACTTTGGAGGTTCACCATGAGCAAGGTTTACACGTCCATCGATCAGCTTATCGGCCACACCCCGCTTCTGGAGCTCACCCACTTTGAGGCCGACGAGGACCTCAAGGCCCGCGTGCTCGTCAAACTGGAATACTTCAACCCCGCCGGATCCGTTAAAGACCGCGTCGCCAAGAACATGATTGACGAGGCCGAGAAGGCAGGCAAGCTCGTGCGCGGCGGCGACTACACCATCATCGAGCCCACGAGCGGCAACACCGGCGTCGGCATCGCCTCGGTGGCGGCGGCCCGCGGCTACAAGGTGATCATCACCATGCCCGAGACCATGTCCGTCGAGCGCCGCAAGCTGATGCAGGCATACGGAGCACAGCTTGTGCTCACCGACGGCTCCAAGGGCATGAAGGGCGCTATCGCCAAGGCCGAGGAGCTGCAGAAGGAGACTCCCAACAGCATCATCGCCGGCCAGTTTGTGAACCCCGCGAACCCGGCCATTCACAAGGCAACGACCGGCCCCGAGATCTGGGACGACACCGACGGCGAGGTCGACATCTTCGTCGCCGGCGTTGGTACCGGCGGCACCGTGACCGGCGTGGGCGAGTTCCTCAAGGAGCAGAACCCCAAGATTAAGGTCGTCGCCGTCGAGCCCGCCACCTCCCCGGTGCTCTCCAAGGGCCAGGCCGGCCCGCACAAGATCCAGGGCATCGGCGCCGGCTTTGTGCCCGACGTCCTCGACACCCAGGTCTACGATGAGATCATCCCCGTTGAGAACGACGATGCCTTTGCGACCGGCCGCGCCGTGGGCCACAAGGAGGGCGTGCTCGTGGGCATTTCATCCGGCGCCGCCGTGTGGGCCGCGCTGCAGCTGGCCAAGCGCCCCGAGAACGAGGGTAAGACCATCGTGGCCCTGCTTGCCGACACCGGCGAGCGCTACCTGTCCACGGCATTGTTCCAGGACTAAGGACCCGTCACTTGTCGATAGGCCCAAGGCACGCCGGTCTCCCCTCTCTTCTGGCAGTCTGGGCTCATCCCAACAGGGTGTCCCACATGACGCCCGAACTTGCTACAATGTCTGCGGCGCGGAACCAGCCTCCCGCGCCGCTTTTCTTTTTTGGCCACATGCCACCAAGGAGAACCTCCCCATGCACAATAAACGCGTGCTCGTCGCCATGAGCGGCGGCGTCGATTCCAGCGTGACCGCGTACCTGCTCAAAAGCCAGAGCTACGAATGCGTCGGCGCCACCATGCGTCTCACCTGCCCCGCGCCCGACCCCGCAACAGGTATGAGCAAAGTCGGTCGCGACATCGCCGACGCGAAGGCCGTCGCCGAGCGCCTAGGCATTCCGCACCATGTGCTCGACTTGCAGCAGACCTTCGACCGCAACGTGATCGAGCGCTTTGTGAACGCCTATCAGGAGGGGCTGACGCCCAATCCGTGCATTATCTGCAACCGCCACATTAAGTTTGGCGCGCTGCTCGATGCGGCGCTGGACATGGGCTGCGACTACATCGCAACGGGACATTACGCCAAAACAAGCCAGGCGACAGACGGCACCTGGCAGCTGCATCGCGGCGAGGACCCCAAAAAGGACCAGAGTTACTTTTTGTATTCGCTTACGCAGGAGCGCCTGGCGCACACGATCTTTCCGCTGGCAGGCCTAGACAAAGAGCGCGACGTGCGCCGCATAGCCGCCGAGCAGGGCTTTACCAACGCCAAGAAGGCCGAAAGCGAGGATATCTGCTTTATTCCAGACGGTGACTACGCGGGTTATATCGAGCGCCGCTGCGGACATCCCGCCGCACCGGGCGACATTGTGTGGCGCGACGGCAGCGTGGTCGGGCGCCACAACGGCGCGCTGCGCTACACCATCGGCCAGCGCAAGGGTCTGGGCGTTGCGATGGCGCATCCCGTGTACGTAACGGGCGTCGACGCCGCCAACAACACCGTGCATCTGGGCGAGGCCGAGGACCTAACCGCCTCGGCGCTAACTGCCGATGAGTGGATCTGGAGCGCGCCGGACGCACACATGGAGGCGGAGCTCGATGCCGGCGGCATTCGCGTAGGTGCCAAGTACCGCTACCGTCAGAAAGACCAGACAGCAACCCTTACACGTGGCGCCGGCGGACAAATGCTGCTAACTTTTGACGAGCCGCAACGAGCCATCGCCCCCGGCCAGGCCGTTGTAGTCTATCGCGGCGACATCGTCCTGGGCGGCGGCACCGTGACCGGCGCACTCAAGTAGCCCCATCCCCTTCATAAGTTGCGGTGAAATAGGGACTGTTTAAGCGTTTAAAACCACCAAACAGTCCCTATTTCACCGCAACTTAGAGAGGACGGCCTCGGTCGGTACTGCCGTGTCAGCCGAGGCCGCTGCATCGTTAGCGCTGAACGTAGGCGCGAACCAGCTCGTAGGTATTGCGCACGCCGTCGATGTGGCTGCGCTCGTAGTTGTGGCTCGCGTACACGCCGGGGCCGATCAGACCATGGCGAATGTCGTAGCCGGCCGAGAGCGTTGCCTCGACGTCGGAGCCGTAGTGCGGGTACACATCGATGGCGTAATCGAGCTCCAGCTCGCGCGCGATGTTGGACAGCGTGGTTACCAGGTCGTAGTTGTACGGACCACCCGAATCCTTGGCGCAAATCGAAACCATGCGCTCGGTGCAGCCCAGGTCGTCGCCCACGCAGCCCATGTCCACGCTGATCATCTCGCGCGTGTCGGCTGGCACAAAGGCACCGCCGTGGCCGACCTCCTCGTACACCGTAAAGAGCAGCGATACCTTGCGCGAAAGCGTCACCTCGCCGCCAGCAACGGCGCGGGCCAAACCCAGCAGAATCGACGCGGACAGTTTGTCGTCCAAGAAGCGGCTCTTGATGTAGCCGCTCTCCGTCACCGTGGTGCGCGGATCCATGGCGATGATATCGCCCGTCTGAATACCCAGCTCGAGTACATCATCCTTGCTGTCAACGTTCTCGTCGAGTAGGATCTCCATGTTCTTCTCGATGGTCTTGACCGGCTCATCGGCCACATGCGCCGAAGGCTCGGTGTTAAGAACCACACCCGTGTAGACATTGCCATCGCGCGTGTAAACGGTGCAGTTCTCGCCATCGGCCGTAGACCACTGATGCCCGCCGAGGGTCGTGGGGCGCAGGCGACCATTGTCCTTAATGGAGCGCACCATGGCGCCCAGGGTATCGACATGGCTCGCCAATACGAGCGGCTCGCCCTCGCCGCCAAGCTCAACCAACACGTTGCCCTTATTGGAGCGCTCGGGCGCAAATCCCATATCGCGCAGGGTCTCCATCAGATAATCAGTAGCCGCACGAGTAAACCCCGTAGGCGAGGCGATAGAAGTCAGCGCCTTCAACTGGTCAGTAATATAGGAGAGCGTCTCCTCTAGAGAAGCATCAACATTAGAAGCCATATGCATCCTTCCAAGTAAAACTAAGACCGAGTCCCGATTTTAACCGTTCTGCACGTGCAATGCCCCAGGAGCCGAACCGCCTCCAGACGCCCCCGCACCGGTTTTCTGCACGCGCACGGTTTACAATCCCAATCTTGCATAAATCCTATCGGTATCTGCATAGAAATGAGGCATCTTTTTGCTTCGTCTCAGGGTACCCCACCTTAGACCGTGCAAAAAACGGAGTATTCAGCATCGTGGACCCCGTCAGCCCCATCACAAACGGCAAAGCGACGCGGTTACAGCAGTGTTGCAGGTCGTCGCAAACCAAAAACGCGGCGACAGCCATCTCCGCCCATCGATAGCCCGCCCACAAGGGCTGTCGATGGGCGCCGCGGGCCACTACGGCCCATTCACAACGTTATGCATTTTTCAGAGCTTGCTGAATACTCCCAAAAATGCACGCTGGGAAGTGCACCACCTATCCGCAGCGGACAGCATGCCTTGGTTTTGCCCATCTTGGGGCATCGACGCAGCACAAAAAGCCCCGCCGTGCGTAGCACGGCGGGGCCAGCAGCAAGTCAAAAGACCATACGCCTACGGGCGAAGGACCACCAAACTGGGCTAGGCAGCCGGGCAGATCTTCTTGAAGAGCTCGATGACGTCGTCGAGCGTCGCCTCGCGCGGGTTACCCGGGAAGCAAGCGTCGGCCATGGCGTCCTTGGCCAGGACCTCGATCTCGTCGGCCTTCATGGCCTCGCAGACGTGCGGGATGTTCACGTCGGCGGAGAGCTGCTTGACGGCGGCGATGGCGGCGTCGGCAGCCTCGTCGGTGCTCATGCCCGTGGTGTCAACGCCCATGGCGACGGCAACCTTGGCCAGGCGCTCGGCGCAGACCGGCTTGTTGAACTCCATGGCGATCGGCAGCAGCATGGCGCAAGCGACGCCGTGCGGGGTGTCGTAGTGAGCAGACAGGGTGTGAGCCATGGCGTGGTCGATGCCCAGGCCAACGTTGGAGAAGCCCATGCCGGCGACATACTGACCAAGAGCCATGCCCTCGCGGCCTTCCGGAGTGTTCTGGACAGCGCCGCGCAGGTTCTCACTGATGAGCTTGATGGCTTCCAGATGGAACATATCGGAGATGGTGCAGTGGCCCTTGGTGATGTAGCCCTC
>JAIIUG010000007.1:0-44947 GCA_022739635.1 Collinsella sp.
TGCGAACATTTGGTGGGCGTTAGAAGATTTGAACTTCTGACCTCTTCCGTGTCAGGGAAGCGCTCTCCCCCTGAGCTAAACGCCCGATCAAGGGTGCGCGAGTGCGCAGGGAATAATATAACGGAGCTCCCACCCGGTGGCAAGAACTATTTTAAAAAACTGGTGAATTGTGGCCCCATCGGAGCCTGCCGCAGCGCGAACAGCACGCGAAAAGTCCCGTTTGTACCCCCGATGAACTGCACGTTCGCGTAAAATAACTCCATTATGGGCAAATGGTGCCCACGCAGTTTACAACGCGGCAAATGAGGGAGGGGCATGTCGGACGCGCAGTCGCTGCGAAAACAGTTCAATCGCATGCTCGCCACGTTGCTGGTGGCGCTTGCTGCTGCCGGAGCTGTAACGTATGCCTGGTACATCTACAACGCCAACCGCCATATCACCGACGTCAAGATGGCCGCGGGCACGGGCGTGACCTTCCTTATCTCCAACGAGTACGACGGCGAGTACAAGACCAACGCCGGTCTAAGCTTTGCGGGCCTGCTCAATCCCGTCTCGACCGATAACGTGCTCAACGGCTTCCAAAAGGTAACGGGTTTTACCGGCGGAACCACCCAGGACTCGCTGTTTGCCAGCATGTTTGGCGCGGCCGAGCATTCCGACTACTACAAAACATCCCTGTACCTGGCCACCAACTCGGCCGCGACCGACGTGTACCTGTCGGGCATCGACTTTACCGAGCAGGACCCGGCAAACCCCATCTCCACCGCCCTGCGTGTGGGACTGGTTACCTATGCTCCAGGGCAGGGTGACACCGTGACGGGCCAGTACATCTTTGAGGTCTCGGGCGAGCACAATCCCCAGGCGCGCTACAACACGCTCGACGGCAAGGATGCCGGCGAGAACGAGCAGAACCACCTGGTGCTCGACAGCACCCGCTCCGATGGCGCCACGGTCCATTTTGACCAGCTGACCAGCGCAAACTTCTGCGATTACAACGAAGACACCGGTATCGTGGGCCTCAAGGAGGCCACGACCAAGATCTGCAGCTTGCCCGCCGCTGCCAAGGGAGCCAACCGTAGCACGCCCGTGCGTGTGGATGTATACGTGTGGCTCGAAGGCTGCGACCCCGATTGCACCAACAATCTGGCCACCACCAGCTTGCAATCGCTGGCGCTGCGCTTTGCCGGCAAGCGTTCGTAGGGGGCCGGGGCATGAGTACATCGAACATCAAAGACATCCTGAGCTCGCGTCGTCGCATGGTTGCCGCGGCCGCATGGATGCTCGTGCTGGTGGCTGCCCTGAGCGCCGCCACCTACGCGTGGTTTAGCAACTCGCGTTACACCAACGTGACGCCTGTGGCACACACGGTAAGCGACGAGGGCTCCGACCTGCAGATTGGACTTTCGGCCAGCGGACCATGGGACACAACGGCAACGCTTGCCGCCGCCGACAAAACGCTCTATCCCATCTCGACGGCCGATCTTTCCCGCTTTTGGCGCGGCACGTTCCAAAACGCCGCGGGCATCACAACCGACTACGCCGACTGCACCGCGCGGCTGGACGACTATGCCCTCACTGGCACGCTGTACCTTAAGGGCAGCGATAGCGCGCTCAACGTGTACCTGTACCAGGGCCAGATGAGCGTGACGAGCGACCCGCAACTGCTAGCCGCGCTGCGCCTGGGTCTGGTCATCACGACCCAGTCGGGCACGCAAACGCATATCTTTACCTGCGACGACCTAGGCAATACCGCAGGCGCCACCAGCAGGCGAACCACCGCGCAAGATGGCGTGGTCGTAGCGGCGGGCGCCTCGGGCTGGACCTACACCGCCGACCCCGCGCGTGCCATAAGCGCCTACAGCATGGACGGCACCGGCGACACGCCCACGGCGCGCGCAGGCGCCACGCCCATCTGCACGCTGGCCGCCAACGAGGTGGCAAGCGTTCGCTACGTTGTGTACATGGAAGGCTGCGACGTCAATTGCATCGACGAGGCCCAGGCCCGCGACGTGGTGCTGCAGCTGGCCTTTGCCGCGGCCAAGGCATAAGGGGGCGAGCGACATGGAAGATCAGAAGCGCATACCAGCAGATAACCGCAAGGCCAAAACTGCGAGCGCGGACCCCGCGGTCTCCTCCAGCGCGTCCGTCGAGCGCCAGGTCCTCGAGGGCACTGCCGCCCGCCGTCACGTCCGTCGCGCGCGTGCCTACATCGCACTCGTTATGGTGGCGCTTGCCGCCACCTTGGGCGCCGCGACCTACGCCTGGTTTACCAGCAACATGAAGGTCAACACCAACTCGGTGAGCGTGCACAGCGACACGTCTAAGTTGGTACTGGAGCTGGGCGACGCCGATCGCGGCAGCTGGTCGCAACAAGGCGACGTTTCCCTGGCTTCCAACGCGAACGGCGCCGTGACGCTCTACCCGGTCTCGACTTTTGACCTCAACGGCTTTGCTGCCTGCGCACAAAACAACTCAGCCGGCGATGCCACGGTGTTTGAACAGGCAAAAGACAACGGCTCCACCTACTATCACGGCTGGATCGACCTGCGTCCCACCATCACGGGCACGGGCGCCAGCAAGGTTAAGGGCAGGGTGAGCCTGTATCTGGCCGAGTCGCTGGTCCCGCAGGGTGCCGACGCCGAGCTGCTGCGCGCGGCCCGCGTGGGCATCAAGATCTCGAGCGGCGGCCAGGTGCTCGCAACCAACATCTTTGAGCTCGACAGTTCCGACAGCGGCCATCGCGGCGAGCATCCCACGACCGCCCCGGCTGGCCTTGCCGGCTATGCCGATGGCATGCTGCTGGGCTGGCAAAACGGCCAGCTCGCTTGCGGTGCCAACGTCACGCAGGACCCGGCCGCCTTTACGCTGGACACGAGCGAGACGGCCACGCGTCCGCAAAACACGCTTGCCACGCTGGGGCTTGGCCAGACCTATCGTCTGGATATCTATTACTACATCGAGGGCACCGACCCCGATAGCGCTGACTACCTGCATCAAGACCCGGGCACCCTGCACCTGGCCCTCTTTGCGACCTTGGACGGTGAGTAGCCATGACGCGTAAGCAACCCGCCGCCAACTGTGCGTCCGCCACCGGTAAGCCCAACGCCCCCGCCGACACCGACCTGCGCCGCAAGCTCACCACCACCGTGGTGCTGGTGCTGTTTGCCCTGGTGGCAATAGCCATGGCAACGTTTGCCTGGTTTTCCATCGCCGATAGCGCCAAGACCCGCATGCTCATGATCGACGCCAACGCCGACGGTTCGCTGCGCTTTGACCTGGACGAGCACGCCACCTTCGAAGAGTACGTCCACAGCCTGGGCTTCGACCAGATCTCGGCACGCATCGCCAGCGAAAAGGGCGTGGACATCGACGCATCCAAGCTCAAACCCGTCACTACGAGCGACTACCAGACCTTCACCTTCGAAGACGGCTCCACCGCCGACCCTGCCACCGGCGCCTACCTGGAGTTTACGCTGCACTTTATGAGCAGCACGGACCTGCGCGTGCGCCTGACCGGGCAGGATGGTGACGGCGGCGTGTCCGGCACGCGGTTTAGCTCCGATACGCAGGGCATGGCCAACGCCATGCGCATGAGCTTTACCGTCGACGGCCACACCTGGGTCTACAACCCCAACGGGGGCGGGGGTTCGTCCGGCGCGGTCACCGTCTTTGGGCTCGACTCGGGCGCTGCCACCGCGGCCAGCGATATGTTCGACCTGATAAAAGATACGGATAAGCCGGTAACCGTTCGCATATGGCTCGAGGGAACGGACCCAAATTGCACTAATATGCTAAAGGGAGCTAACTATTCGGTTTCGATGCGCTTTGAGGGCATCGAGGAAAAGTAGATATGCACGGCGGCCACCGGGCCGCACACGACCTAGTCAGACACGGTAGTAAGGGACATCATGCAATCTGTTAAAAAAGTCGCATCCATCGCACTGAGCGTCGTCATGTGGATCATCATCCTGGTGGCGGCCCTGTATGCGTTTACCACGCTCGCCACGCACGAGGACGGCAGCGTCTCCGACATCGCTGGCTTCACCCCGCTCGCCGTGCAGTCCGACTCCATGGCGCCCACGTTTAACAAGGGCGACCTCATCGTCATCCAAAAGTGCGACACCTCCAAACTCGAGGTGGGCGACATCGTGACGTTCCACACCATCATCGACAACGAGTACGCGCTCAACACGCACCGCATCGCCGCGATCGACGAGGTCAACGGCATGCGCAGCTTTACCACCAAGGGCGACAACAACGACGTGGCCGATACGCACATCATCAGCGACGGCGACATCGTGGGCAAGTACGTGTTTGCGCTGCCGCAGATGGGCAAGGTCATGGACTTCCTGTCCAGCTCCATGGGCTTCCTCATCGTGATTGTCCTGCCCATGCTGCTGTTCTTTATCTACCAGGTGTATCACCTCATCGTGGTGGGCATGAACCTTAAGCGCGCCATGGCCGAGGAGGACCGCCTGGCCGCCGCGGCTGCCATCGTGGACGCCGAGGGCAAGGGTGACACTGCCACCGTCACCGCCGATAACGCCGCCGAGCAGCTTGCCCAGGCCGAGGCCAAGCTCGAGGAAGCCCGTCGTCTGAAGGCCGAGGCCGAGGCGGCGATGAACGCGACCAAGCAGGAGGGTACCGACGGTGAGTGAGTTTCTGGGATTTGCCTGGGAGCTGCTGGCAAAGGTCGTCTACAACGTCGTTGCCGTCGTGAGCTCTATCCTTAACCTGCTGGTGTTTGGCTGGGTTGAGTACTTCAACATCTTTATGACCTACTTCACCACGTTTGACCTGGTGGGCAAGATCGGTGCGGTCATTCTGTTTGCCATGCTCATTGCGGTCCCCGTGCTGATCGTGGCCATCCTGGTTCACCGTTACCGTATCAACCGCCGCCTGCATCGCGACGACACGTCCAACAAGGCGCTCTATCGCGAGATCGGTCGCCTGAACAAGCAGGTGCTCGACCTGATGGACGAGAAGAACAAGCTGCTGGCGCTCAAGGTCAACGCCATGGGCGGCACCAAGCAGATTCCGTACGTGGGTGCCTCGGCTCTTGCCGACGACCATCTGCCCACGGTGGGCAACGTGGTGGGCGCCGCTGCGGGCGCCGGTGCGCCTGCGGGCGAGGGCGCCGCGGCGACGGCCGTCATGTCGGGTAACGCGTCGCTTGCACTCGATGGCGAGGGCGTCAAGGACGCCGCGGCCGCCATGGCCAAGGCCACCGTCGAGGCCAAGACCCTTGCCGAGGAAAAAGAAATCGCCCAGGCCAACCGCTTCCCCAAGCTGTCCCTTGTGGACCTTAAGTACCGCGACTGGGAATCGCCGGTTTACGACGATGCCATCTCGCTGGAGGACTTTGTCGACAGCTTCCGCGCGTTCGCCTGCAGCCAGATGAAGCTCTACTACACGCCCGAGATCATCCGCCGCTTTGTGGCCGGCATGGCCGCCTCCAAACTGCTGATCCTGGAAGGCATCTCGGGTACCGGTAAGACCTCGCTGCCCTACAGCTTTAGCCGCTACCTGGACAACCCCGCGACCATCGTGTCGGTGCAGCCGAGCTTCCGCGACCGCACCGAGGTGCTCGGCTACTTTAACGAGTTCTCCAAGCGCTTTAACGAGACCGAGTTCCTCCGCGCCGTGTACGAGGCGGGCCTTCGCCAGGACCCGTCCATGATCGTGCTCGACGAGATGAACCTCGCCCGCGTGGAGTACTACTTTGCCGAGATCCTGTCGGTGCTCGAGATGCCCAGCCACGACGAGTGGGTGCTCGATCTGGTGCCCACCCAGTGGGCCGCCGACCCCAAGGGCCTGCACGACGGCAAGCTCACCATCCCCGATAGCCTATGGTTTATCGGCACCGCCAACAACGACGACTCCACCTTTACCATCACGGACAAGGTGTACGACCGCGCGATCCCCATCGAGCTCAACGAGCGTGCCGACGCGTTTGAGTGCGAGCCGCACGAGCGCGTGCACGTGACGGCCGACCACCTGCAGTATCTGTTCCAAAAGGCCAAGGTCGAGTACGTGATCGACGACGAGCTGCTCCAGAAGATGCACAAGCTGGACCAGTACCTGCAGACTCGCTTTAAGCTGGCCTTTGGCAACCGTATCATCAAGCAGATGTACGACTTTATCCCCGTGTACGTGGCGTGCGGCGGCACCGAGCTGGGCGGCATGGACTACATCATCGCCCGCAAGGTGCTTAAGAAGTTTGAGTCCATGAACGTGAGCTTTGTGCGCGACGAGATGAAGGGCCTGATCGAGTATATCGAGAAGACCTTTGGCGAGGGCGGTCTGCCCGATTCCGTCATGTACCTGCAGCGGATCCAGAACTTCTACTAATGGCGTAAGTGCGGGGCGGCGTGATGTCGCCCCGCCCCTTTCCGATTGATCCAACCTATGGAGTAACCCATGTCCGAGACCATTCAGGACCTCTATACCAGCTTCTCCGAGCAGATGGAGCCCATCCAAGAGGACAGCCGCTACTTTCGCTATCTGTTTGAGATGGCGCAGGCCTCGGGCACCACGATCGAGCAGCAGCGCGAGGAGCTCGTCAAGGTGGTGGACGAGGAATGGATCAGCATGATCGAGGACTCGCTCGACGCCATCAACACCATTATCGAAAAGCCGCGCCGCTTCATCACCACCGAGGAAGAGGTAGTGCCGGTTTCGCTCGCCAAAAAAATCAGCGCCGACAGTGTCCGTCATCTGAGCCAGAACACGCAGTTCCTGGCGCCGAGCGACGATGGCAGCGTCCACCCCACGCGCATCCTCAACGTCAATACCGTCGAGACGTACGACCTGTACGAGAACCGCTTTATCTACCATCTGATTCAGCGCTTGCTGACGTTTGTGGATAAGCGTACCGACGTGATCTTTTGGTCGACGGGCAACGAGATCCGCAACCGCTTTAAGATGCATAGCAAGATCGACGATGCGTACGAGGAGATCGAGTACAACGTCGAGATGACGGTCAAGAACCGCCAGAGCTTTGCCGAGAACGACGCCGACAACATGGACGTCTTTATGCGCATCGACCGCGTGCGCCGCCTGGTCATGGCGCTGCGCGGCGCGTCGTTCTGCCAGATCATGAACGGCTGCAGCGCGGTTCGCAGCCCCATCCAGCGCACCAACCTCATCATGAAGGACCCCAACTACCGCAAGTGCTATCAGCTGTGGCAGTTTATGGAGCGCTACGACAAGGTGGGCTACAACATCGACGTGCAGCAGCAGTCACTGGCGTTCGATGACGAGTACATGGTGCAGATGTACACCAACCTCATTAACAACTACGCCGTCTTTAAGAGCCTGACCGACGATGAGCGTAACCTGCAGGAGCTCGAGAACGTGCAACACGCGCCGGTGGCGCCCAAGTTTATTAAGGAGATTAAGGAGGTGCAGGTTGATAGCCCCGACCTGCCCGACGTTGAGGTCCGTCGCGTGTTTGTGGAGGAGGTCACGCAGGCCCAGCTCGATGCCGAGCAGGCGCTGGCCGAGGCGCGCGAGCAGATCGAGGAGCTGCAGGGGCAGGTCAAGTCTTGGAAGGTTCAGGCCCATGCGCTGACCGACGAGCGCGACGACCTGGCCGACGAGCTGGACGAGGCAAAGACGCGCGAGCTGGCGTTGACGCAGCGCGCTCAGATGGCCGAGGCTGATGTTGAGGAGCTGCAAGGTTCATTGGAGGATGTCGAGGCGGGCAAGAAAGCTGCCGAGGAGGCTGCTGCCGAGGTGCGCTCGACTGCGGCGGCACAGCTTGAGCAGATGCGCGTCGAGGCCGATGCCGAGGTCGCGGCTGCTCGCGCCGATGCCGATGCAAAGGTTGCAGCCGCCGAGCAGGAGGCCTCCGAGCAGATCGCGCAGGTCAAAAGCGACGCTGCTACGGCCCTGGCTGCCAAGACAGCCGCCGATGCCGCCGAGCTGCAGGCCGCCAAGGATGCTGCCGCGGCCGAGCTTGCCGGCGTGCGCGAGGCGTGCGCTAAGGAAGTCGCCGAGCTGCATGCCAAGCTGGACGCCGCTCAGCTGCAGATTGAGGAAGTGCAGCTGACGGCCGAGCGCGATGTCCGCGCCGCACAGGAGGCGGCAGACGCCGCCGCGGCCGCAGCGGAGCAGGCGCTCGCCGACACCGTTGCCACGGCCGAGGAGAAGGTTTCCGCTGCTCAGCAGGCGGCAGACGCCGCAATCGATGCCGCCCGCGCGGCTGCCGATTCTGCTGTGGAGCAGGCTGCGGTGGATGCCAGCGAGAAGGTCGCCGCTGCCGCTGCCGAGCGCGATGCCGCGACGCGCGCCGCCGAGGACGCCCGTGCCGATGCCGATGCGCGTATCGCTGCGGCCGAGCTCGAGGCGGGGGAGCGCATCGAGCAGGAGGTCGCCGCCGTCCGCGCCGCTTGCGAGCGCGAGGTCGAAGCCGCTCGCGCGGAGATGCAGCAGCGCCTGGATGCACTGGCGCAAGAACTGGAGCAGGCCGAGCGCAATCGCGAGCGTGCCGAGCGCCGCGCCGAGGGCAATAGCCTGTCGCGCTATCTGCTGGCCCGCCTGCGCGGCGAGGCTGGCGAGGGTGTGACCGCCGCGCCTGACGAGGATGGCGCTTCTGCGGCGGATGCCATCGAGGCCGAGGTCGCTGCCGACCCCGAGACTTCCGCAAAGGACGACGACAAGTGATGAAGCACGTGCTCCGCGTGATCAACGTGCTGGCGACCGTGGTGATCCTGATCGCCTTTGTGGTGTTGCTGCGCACGGTGTTCACGCCCGCTGGCGAGATTCCCACCATCATGGGCTACGGCTTTATGCGTACGCTGACCGGCTCGATGGAGCCGGCGATTCCCGTGCATTCGTTTATCGTCGTCGATACTGACAACAGCCAGGTCTACCAGATGGGCGATATCATCACCTTCCATTCGTCCGACGACGCGTTGGAGGGTTCGCTCAACACGCACCGCATCGTATCCGTGGAGGCCGCGTCCGACGGCTCGCCGGTCTACCGTACCAAGGGCGACGCCAATCCGGTCGAGGACGCCGCGCCCGTGCCCGCCGCCGACGTGGTGGGCCGCGTGGTCTTTGTCTCGGCAGGCCTGGGCGTGGTGGTCTCGCTGCTTACCAATCCGCTGCTGTTCTTTCCGTTTATCGTGGTGCCGTTGATTGTGCTGCTGGTGCTCGAGATTCGCCATATGGTTAAGGCCACGCAAGATGTGGCGCGTGCCGAGGACGAGGCCGCCTTGCGTGCTGCCGTGGAGCAGATCCGTGAAAAGCGCCGTCGCGAGCAGGAGGAGCAGGGCGACGCCGGTGACGAGGACGATGCCGACAATCGCGTTGAGCACGGCGCCGAGACTGAGCCGAGTTCCGGTTCCGGCCCCAGCGTTCCAGACGACCCCAGTCCCTTGGCATAGTGGCCTTCCGTCATTCCTTTCGTCCCCACAATTTGGGCGCCCGTAGATGTTCCGGATCGTCCGTTTTTTTCATACCAATAATCGTGCTACAGTTTGAGCGCTTTGTTGCCAATTGATTTCGGGGGAGTGGAATGGAACGGGAGCGCTCGGCGCAGCATGCACGTGAAAAGGCCTCGGTGCCGATGACGGCGGCGTCCGATTTTGTCGTTCCGGAGGGAACTGACGAGCTGAGCCGCAGCACCCGCCGTGCATGGCGCAATCGCCTCAACGACGCCCAGACGCGCAAGATGATCACGGGCGTCCTGGCAACGCTGGTGGGCGGTTCGTTTTGGGGCTTCTCGGGCACCAGCGCGAGCTTTCTGTTCGATACCTATCACGTCGACACCTTGTGGCTTATGAGCATGCGCCAGATTCTCGCCGGTCTACTCTTTATGGCCGTGGTCGTTACGCGCGACCGCGAGCGCCTGATTAAGCTCTGGACCACACCCGCCGATCGCAAGCAGCTGCTGCTCTTTACCGCCTTTGGCCTGTTGTTCAATCAGTTTTGCTATCTTTCGGCCGTGCGCCTGACGAACGCCGGAACCGCGACGGTGCTCCAGTGCCTGCAGCTCGTTATCATCATGGGCTACGCCTGCGTGGTCGATCGTCGCATGCCGCGCGCTCGCGAGGCGATCGGCATTGGTCTGGCCCTCGGCGGTACCTTTTTAATCGCTACCGGCGGCGACCCTACCAGTCTGAGCATATCGCCGCTTGGCCTGGTCGCAGGCCTTATGTGTGCGGTCAGCGCCGCCTGTATGGTGGTGATTCCCGCCAAGATTCTGTCCGAATACGGCAGCCCTATTGTTACGGGCTCGGCTATGCTTACGGCGGGTGTCGTTTCGAGCGTCTTTGTGCAGCCGTGGGCTCATATGCCGGCCCTCGATACTGCTGCCGTCGAAGCGCTCGCGGTGTTTGTGATCGTGGGCTCTTTCCTGGCGTATATGCTGTATATGCAGGGCGTTAAGGACATCGGCTCGGTACGTGCGAGTCTCATCGGAACTGTGGAGCCGGTCTCGGCAACCATTACCAGCGCCGTTATGCTGGGCACGGTGTTTTTGCCGACCGATCTTATCGGCTTTGCCATGATCATCGTGATGATGTTCCTCGCGGTGTAGCCCCTGCGGTTGCTTTAAAGGATAATAGGCTGGCGGCGCGTTGCTTTGGCGGCGCGCCTTTGTCTATAGAGAGGACCTCTTATGAAGTACTTTGGCACCGACGGATTTCGCGGCGAGGCCAACGTTGGACTGACCGTAGAGCATGCGTACAAGATCGGCCGTTTTGTGGGTTGGTATTACGGTGCCAACCGCGAGCGCAAGGCACGCGTGATCGTGGGCAAGGACACGCGTCGCTCGAGCTATATGTTCGAGGCGGCGCTGGTGAGTGGCCTGGTCGCGAGCGGTGCGGACGCATATATGCTGCACGTGATCCCAACGCCGGGCGTGGCGCATCAGACCGTGGAGGGCTGCTTCGATTGCGGCATCATGATCAGTGCGAGCCACAACCCGTTTTGCGATAACGGCATTAAGCTCGTCAACAGCGACGGCTTTAAGATGGACGAGGACGTGCTGGAGCTCATCGAGGACTATATCGATGGCAAGAGCGAAGTTCCGCTGGCAACGGGCAACCACATTGGCGCCACGGTGGACTACATGCAGGGCCGCAACCGCTATATTGCTTCGCTCATCGCAAGCGCGAACTTTTCGCTGCAGGGTGTCAAGATCGGCATCGACTGCGCCAACGGCTCGGCGTCCTCGGTGGCCAAGCCGGTGTTCGACGCGCTGGGCGCCGACGTGCGCGTGATCAACGCCGCGCCCGACGGATTTAACATCAATGTGGACTGTGGCTCCACGCATATGGAGCGCCTGCAGCGCCACGTGGTGGAGCAGGGCCTGGACGTGGGCTTTGCCTACGACGGCGATGCCGACCGCTGTCTGGCCGTGGATGAGCGCGGCCGTGTGGTCGACGGCGACCAGATCCTGTACGTGTGCGGCGTGTACCTGAACAAGCACGGGCGCCTTTCGGGCGGTACCGTGGTGCCGACGATTGCCAGCAACTTTGGCCTGGTCAAGTCGCTGGAGCTTGCCGGTCTAAGCGCCGTGACCAGCGGCGTGGGCGACCGTCACGTGTACGCCAAGATGCGCGAGGGCGGCTACAGCCTGGGCGGCGAGCAGACGGGTCATACGATCTTTGGCGATATCGAGCGCACGGGCGACGGCATCATGACCTCGCTGCGCGTAATGGAAGTGATTCGCGCCGAACGCGAGACGCTCTCGCAGCTCACGGCTCCGTGCAAGCTGCTGCCGCAAGCGCAGGTTGCCGTGCGCGTGGCCGACAAGGATGCCGCGCTCGAGAACATGGGCGTGCAGAATGCGATCGCCGAGGCCGAGGCCGCGCTGGCGGGCGAGGGCCGCGTGCTCGTGCGCAAGAGCGGAACCGAGTCGGTGATTCGCGTGCTGGCCGAGGCTCCGGACCAATCGGCCGCCGACGCCGCCATGAAGCGCATCGCAAGTGCTTTGGAAGCTCTTTAGTTACGCGGTTTTACCAAACCGCGTAACTGCTCGACGCTGCAAACGGCCCCAAGCGGCAATCTGACGTTCAATTTCAAGGGCGCGACCAGAAGGTCAGCGCCCTTTCATTTCACGTCACCTTGCTCGCTTGGGGCCGTTTTCGCTGACGTTGCCAAGACATCGGCGTCAACATGGTTGGCGTTGGCGATGGCGTGCTGGTCAATCCTTACAGCTGGTATAGCGTGGTGAACTTGTCCTGCAGGTAGCTGCAGTAGTAGCGGGCATCGAACGCCATGCCGCATGCGCCCTTGATGAGTTCCGGCGCGTCCTTGGCGCGGCCCCACTGCCAAATGTGCTCGCCCAGCCAGGCGCGGACGGGTGCCAAATCGCCGCTCGCACAGGCGCCGTTGAGGTCGACGCCGTCGCGGCACATGGCCGGCACGAACATGGCGTCGTAGGCGCTGCCCAGCGCATAGGTGGGGAAGTAGCCAAACGAGCCACCGCTCCAGTGCGTATCCTGCAGACAGCCGCGCGTGTCGTCAGGAACGGGAATGCCCAGGTATTCGTCCATAAAGCGGTTCCAAAGCGCGGGGATATCCTTGGCCGTGGCCTCGCCGGCAAACAGCATACGCTCGATCTGGTAGCGCACCATAATATGCAGCGGGTAGGTGAGCTCGTCGGCCTCGGTGCGGATCAACGACGGCTGCGCGATGTTCACGGCGCGGTAGAGCGTGTCCTCGTCAACGTCGCCGTAGACCTCGGGCGCGTGGCGGCGCAGTACCTCAAGCAGCGGGCCCATAAAGGCGCGGCTGCGGCCCACGGTGTTCTCGAAAAAGCGGCTCTGGCTCTCGTGGATGCCCATGGAGGTGCCACCTTCAAGACAGGTGCGCGCATAGGCAGGATTGACGCCCAGCTCGTACATGGCGTGGCCCGCCTCGTGGATGATGCTGTAGACGTTGGAGATGCAGTCGTCCTCGTAGATGTGCGTCGCGATGCGCGCGTCGCCCACGGCAAAGCCCTCGCTAAACGGGTGCTCGGTAAAGGCAAGCGTGGTGTCGTCCAGATCCAGGCCGACGAGCTTCATAAGGTCGAAGCTCATGGCGCGCTGGGCGGCCTCGGGCACGCGGGCGTGCAAAAAGTCGGCAGCGGGCTGCTGGCCGCGCTCGCCGATGGCGTGCACGAGCGGCACGACCGTCGCCTTGACCTCATCGCAAAACGCGTCGAAGCTCTTGGTGGAAAGGCCGCGCTCGTACTGGTCGAGCCAAACGTCGTATGGGTCGCGCTTGGGGTCCATGAGCTCGGCCTGATGCTTAAGTTGGGCGACGATTCTATCCACATAGGGCTCAAAACTCGCCCAGTCATTGGCCGTCTTGGCCTTGTGCCACACGGCGTCTGCCTCGCAGGTGAGCCTGGTCCAAGCCTCGGCCTCCTCGGTGGGGATGACGCTTGCCTCGCGCTGGTCGCGGCCGAGCACACGGATCTCGTCGAGCAGCTGCGGGTCGTCGATCTTGCCTCCGGCGACGGTCTCGCGTGCCAGCGAGCGTACGAGCTCAACGGACTTCTCGCTGGTCAGCAGCTTGTGATGTTCACCGGCAAGGGTGCCCATGGCATCGGCGCGCGCTGCGGCGCCGTTGGCGGGAGCAATGGTCGCGCCGTCAAACTCGGCAATCTTGAGCAGGTACTCGCGGGTCCACAGCTTGCCCTCGAGCTTGCGGAATTTTTTGACGGCCTTATCGACCTTCATGCCTTTGGATGTCTTGCCCGCTGCGGGCTCGGCCTTCTTATCGAGTTTCTTTCCCATACCATATCCTTGATCTCGTGAGCCGAGCGCTTCGGGTGGGCGCGCGGCCAGTTTGCATAGCTACCTGCCTTGTACCCAGCACGAACAAAACGGAACGCGGCGATACGCCCACACAATGTGGTATCCTGTAGCCCAATGCGTTGACGGAGAGGGTTTTGCCCGCCGCGTCGCCGGCAAGAGAGGGAAGGTCATGGGCTGCAAGCCTTCCTGCGGTGACAAGGGCCAAGCGTTCACTCCCGAGCAGCGACCTCAACGGGCACGCGGCCAGCGGCGGCGATGTCCCCAGTAGGGAAGCCGTGAGCCTCGCGATAAGGGGCGCAGAGTGGGCACGGCGGGCTAGACATCCGCCGCGTCAAACAAGGTGGTACCGCGGAATTCAACCGTCCTTGGGCAATGTACATGCCCGAGGGCGGTTTTTTGTTACCGAACCGGGCCGCGTTTTCACAACGCCAGGCGGCGGCAGTCGTCCCGGCGAGCGGGGAGCGCGAGAGACGAAAGGGAAGACATGAGTCTGATTGATGATCTGGTCAAACTCGAGGAAGAGGCCAAGGAGCTCGTCGCAGGCGCCGACGACGCCGCCAAGCTCGAGGCTGCGCGCGTTGAGCTGCTCGGTCGCAAGGGCCGCATCACCGGCCTGATGCGCATGATGGGCAAGCTCGCCCCCGAGGATCGCCCCGTCATGGGCAAGCGCGCCAACGAGATGCGCCAGCTGATCGAGGGCATGCTCGACGAGCGCACCACCGAGATGAAGGCCGCCGCCCTCAAGCGCGCACTGGAGCACGACGCCGTCGACATCACGCTGCCGGGCATCCGTCCGCAGATCGGCCATCAGCACCTGATCAAGCAGATTATCGAGGAGGCCGAGGACATCTTCTGCGGCATCGGCTACACCGTCGAGTCCGGCCCCATGGTCGACACCTCCTACTACAACTTCACCGCGCTCAACGCCCCCATGGATCACCCGAGCCGCTCGGCCCGCGATACCTTCTACGTGGTCGACAACAACCCCGGCAGCGTCGCGCACCCCGAGGCTCACGCCCACGGCGAGTCCGACGTGCTGCTGCGCACCCAGACTTCGGGCGTGCAGATCCACACTATGGAGTCGCAGAAGCCGCCCATCTACATGATCTGCCCGGGCACCGTCTATCGTCCCGACACGGCCGACGCCTGCCACCTGCCGCAGTTCAATCAGATCGAGGGCCTGGTCGTTGACGAGGGCATCACCTTTGGCGACCTCAAGGGCACGCTCGACTACTTTGTTAAGTGCATGTTTGGCGAGGATCGCAAGACGCGTTACCGCCCGCACTTCTTCCCCTTCACCGAGCCTAGCTGCGAGGTGGACGTGAGCTGCCACGTGTGCGGCGGCAAGGGCTGCAACTTCTGCAAGCATAGCGGCTGGATCGAGATCCTGGGCTGCGGCATGGTTGACCCCAACGTCCTGATCAACTGCGGCATCGACCCCGAGAAGTACACCGGCTTTGCCTTTGGTATTGGCGCCGAGCGCGTCGCGGCCCTGCGCTACGACCTGCCGGATCTGCGAACCCTGATGACGGGCGATATGCGCTTCTTAAATCAGTTCTAGTCCCGGCGGCTTTCCCAAGCACCGCACCTTGCCTTTCAATCGTCGGTTGCGTACCTAAGTACGCGGCCCTCCTCTTTCAAGGCAATCTGCGGCACTTGGAAAACCCGTCTCCGTTGCAGTTTTCCGGCTCAAAGCCGCATTTATGAAAGGAGACCAGTTAGATGCGTGTTTCTTACGACTGGCTCAAGACCATGATCGATATTCCGGAGGATCCCAAGACCCTTTCGGACGAATATATCCGTACCGGTACCGAGGTCGAGGCGATCGACACCGTGGGCGAGTCCTTCGACCACGTGGTGACCGCCAAGGTGCTCACCAAGACCCCGCACCCCGATAGCGACCACATGTATGTGTGCTCGGTCGATGTGGGCGACAAGAACCTCGACGCCGACGGCAACCCCGCTCCGCTGCAGATCGTCTGTGGCGCGCAGAACTTCGAGGCCGGCGACCATATCGTCACGGCCATGATCGGCGCCGTGCTTCCCGGCGACGTCAAGATCAAGAAGAGCAAGCTTCGCGGCGTCGTGTCCATGGGCATGAACTGCTCCGCGCGCGAGCTCGGCCTGGGCGGCGACCACTCCGGCATCATGATCCTGCCCGAGGATACGCCCTGCGGCATGCCGTTTGCCGAGTACGTGGGCTCGAGCGACACCGTGCTCGACTGCGAGATCACGCCCAACCGTCCCGACTGCCTGTCCATGATCGGCATGGCCCGCGAGACCGGCGCCATCTTCGACCGCGATTTCCACGTTGAGCTGCCTGCCATCAAGGCCGAGACCGGCCGCGCGACCGACGACGAGCTTTCCGTCGAGATCGCCGACGAGGGTCTGTGCGACCGCTACGTCGCCCGCATCGTGCGTAACGTGAAGGTCGGTCCGTCGCCCGACTGGATGGTCAAGCGCCTCAACGCCCTGGGCGTGCGCCCGCACAACAACATCGTCGACATCACCAACTACGTGATGATGCTCACCGGTCAGCCGCTGCACGCCTTTGACCTGGACACCTTTGCCGAGCGCGAGGGCAGGCGTCGCGTGGTGGTTCGCGCCGCCCAGCAAGATGAGAAGTTCACGACGCTCGACGGCGAGGAACGCACGCTCGACGCCGGCATGGGTCTCATCACCGACGGCGAGCGCCCCGTGGCGCTGGCCGGCGTTATGGGCGGCATGGATTCCGAGATCGAGGACGACACCGTCGACGTGATGGTCGAGAGCGCCTGCTTCAACGCCGGTCGCACCTCGCACACCAGCCGTGATCTGTCGCTGATCTCCGACGCCTCCATTCGCTTTGAGCGCCAGGTCGACGAGACCGGCTGCGTGGATGTCGCCAACGTTACCTGTGCGCTCATCGAGGAGATCGCCGGCGGCGAGGTTGCTCCCGGCTATGTTGACGTTTTCCCCGCGCCCAAGACCATCGACAGCATCAAGCTGCGCCTGGCCCGCGTGCATGCCATCTGCGGTGCCGACATCGAGCCCGACTTTATCGAGCGTTCGCTCACCCGTCTGGGCTGCACCGTCGAGCGCGACGGCGAGGACTTTATGGTCACCCCGCCGAGCTTCCGTCCCGACCTGCCGCGCGAGATCGACCTGATCGAGGAGGTTCTGCGCCTGTGGGGCATGGGCCGCGTGACGGCGACCATCCCGGCTGCCAAGAACCATATTGGCGGTCTGACCCGCGAGCAGAAGCTCACCCGTAAGGTCGGTGAGATCCTGCGCGCCTGCGGTCTCAACGAGACCACGACTTTTGGCTTTGCCGCCCCGGGCGACCTGGAGAAGATCGGTATGTCTACCGAGGGCCGAGGTTGCCCCGTGGTGCTCATGAACCCGCTGGTAGCCGAGCAGACCGAGATGCGTCGTTCGCTGCTGCCGGGCCTGCTGCAGTCCGTGGCCTACAACGAGGCACACGGTACGCCCAACGTGCACCTGTACGAGGTCGGCAGCCTGTTCCATGGCCGCGAGAATGCCAGCCTGCCCAAGGAGACCAAGTCCGTGGCGGGCGTGCTCTCGGGCCAGTGGAGCGAGCAGTCCTGGAACATGAAGTACCGCAAGCTACGCTTCTTCTTTGGCAAGGGCATTGTCGAGGAGCTGCTCGCCCAGCTGCGCATCGAGAAGGTTCGCTTCCGTCCCGTCGAGGGCGAGGGCTACGCTTTCTTGCAGCCGGGTCGTGCGGCCGAGGTTCTGTCCGGCGGTACCGTGCTGGGCTGGGTCGGCGAGATTCACCCCGAGGCGCGCGAGGCGATGGGCATCGATGAGGTCGTCGTTGCCTTTGAGCTCGATCTGGACAAGCTGATCAAGGGCGCCCGCAATCAGGAGAACTACCGCGAGTTCTCGCAGTACCCGGCTGTTGAGCATGACCTTGCTATCGTGGTCGACAACGCTGTGACCTGCGAGGATCTTGAGCGCCGTATTACCAGCGCCGGCGGCAAGCTGCTCGAGGGCGTACGCCTGTTCGACGTCTACCGCGATCCCATCCGCATCGGAGCGGGCAAGAAGTCCATGGCCTTTGCGCTTACGTATCGCTCCGACGACCACACGCTCACCAGCGAAGAGGTCGAGAAGGCGCACCAGAAGATTGTCACCAAGGTGTGCAAGGGCGTAAACGGCGAGGTCCGCGGCTAGGGCTTGCGCCGGGAGCGTAGGGCCTGATGGCGGTTGCTGCGGAGCCCTGCGCGACCGCGGTGTTCGGAATAAGGCACCGTTGACCCTGCATATATGACACGCGCATTACATAACGGCGTGCTGCTTTTGTGGCGGCGCGCCGTTTTGCTATTATAGCCTGCGGCGTGTTACGAATATGACATTACGTAACACTGGCAAGGTGATTCAAGCGGCGTTGCAATTCCGTGCGCCGATACCGGGAGGCGTATATGCACATTCCAGACAACTACCTGTCCCCGCAGACCGATGCCGTTATGGCGGTGGCGATGGTGCCCGTATGGGTTCACTGCATCAAGAAAGTGCGCGCCACGCTCGATCGCGAGCATATGGCCTTTCTGGGTATTTGCGCTGCGTTCTCCTTTTTGCTCATGATGTTTAACGTTCCGCTGCCCGGCGGCACCACAGGCCACGCCGTCGGCGGCGCACTCATCGCGCTGCTGCTGGGCCCCGAGGCCGCGGCTATCGCTGTCTCGGTCGCGCTGGCGCTGCAGGCGCTGCTGTTTGGCGACGGCGGCGTTCTGTCGTTTGGCGCCAACTGCTTTAACATGGCCTTTGTGCTGCCGTTTGTCGCTGCTATCGTGTTCCGTGCACTCAACAGCCGTCTGCACGACAAGAGCTGGGGCACCTCGGTTTCTGCCATCGTGAGCGGTTGGGTCGGCCTGTGCTTGGCGGCCCTGTGCGCGGCAATCGAGTTTGGTATTCAGCCGATGCTCTTTACCAACGCTTCGGGCGCGCCGCTGTACTGCCCCTTCCCGCTGTCCGTGGCTATTCCGGCCATGTTGATCCCGCATATGCTGGTTGCCGGTGTGGTCGAGGGCGTGGCGACGGCCGCAATCTACGGCTTTATCAAGAAGACGGCGCCGAGCATTATCGTCGGCCCCGAAGCCGCCGATGGCCAGCTTGCCGCCGAGGGCGCTGCCGCCAAGAAGACCTCGCTGGTCCCCACGCTCATTCTGGTCGCCGTGCTTGTCGTGGCTACGCCGCTCGGCTTGCTTGCCACCGGTGACGCCTGGGGTGAGTGGGACGCCGAGGGCGCCGCGGTCGCCGTTCAGGAGGCTGGTGACGACAGTCTGCAGGCTTCGGTCGGTCTCGACACTCCGACCTTTGCCGATACCCTGCCCACGGGCGATTATCTGCAGGCCTATTCCGAGGAGCAGGGCCTTGGCTTTGCCGGCCAGGCCGCGATGTATATTCTTTCGGGCGTGATTGGCGTGGCGGTGCTCACCATCGCATTCCGCCTGGTCTCGCTGACGGTCAAGGAAAGCGGTGCTCATGGCAATAGCCGAGCTGCCTAGTTGGCTTGCGGCCGAGGAGCGATACGAGCCCGCGGGGGCTCGGCATCGTGTGATGCAAAAGAACGTCCTGCACCTGGCGAGCCTGCTTGAGCGGGTTCGCCTGGGTGGAGGCGCGAACGAGGGCGGGTCGATGGTCGACCGCGCCCTTTCTTGCGTTTCGGCTCCGGTGCGCCTGTTAGGGATGTTCGTTTGCGTCCTGTGCGTGTGTCTGACGCAAAGCCCGCTGTACCTGATGTTGATGGCGGCAATCGCGTTGGTGCTGGTCGCGGTGCGCCCCGTACGCGGGCTCCGCGCTACCTTTGTGCCGGCGTTGGCTGCCGCGGGGTTTGCCGTGGTTCTGGCGCTGCCTGCCCTGCTGCTGGGTGCTTCTGCCACGGGCGCCATGCTCAAGATTGCACTCAAGACGTTCATTAACGTGTCGCTGGTGCTGGGTGTTTCGTGGACGCTCACCTGGAGCCGCATGTCGGCGGCGCTCAAAATGCTGCACCTGCCCGACGAGGTCATCTTTACTTTCGATATGGCGCTTAAGCATATCGAGGTGCTGGGACGCACGGCGCACGATCTGTGCGAATCGGTCATGCTGCGCAGCGTCGGTTCCGCGCCTGCGGGTTTTTCGCGCACCGACTCGCTGGCGGGTATCATGGGCATGACGTTTATCAAGGCGATGGAATGCAGCCGCGCGATGGATGAGGCTATGCTTTGCCGCGGCTTTGCCGGCGTGTATCCGGCGCCTGCACGGAGCGGCTTTGGCTGGTGCGATGCCGTTTACGCGGCCGTTGTGGCGTTGCTCGCCGTGTTGTGCGCGGTGTTGTAGCGCGGACGGTCGAACCGTCGATGTGAGTAGGGAAGGGCGACGTTTTGACGATCGATATGAATAGTGCGGCGGGTACGAACGGTGCGGGCGGCGCCGAGGCCACGCCGCTCATCGAGCTGCGCGACGTGGTGTTCTCCTATGCGGGGCATACGGTGGTCGACGGCGTTTCGCTGCAGGTCGATCGTGGTGAACTCGTTGCCCTGCTCGGTCCCAACGGCTGCGGTAAGACGACGATCATGCGCCTTATTAACGGCCTTGAACTCGCGGACGCAGGGGCATACCTGTTTGACCGGCACGTGATCGATGCGGCGTTTCTAAAGGATTCCGCGGCCGCTCAGCGTTTTCATCAGCGCGTGGGCTTTGTGTTCCAGAATGCCGATGCGCAGCTCTTTTGCGCTACGGTGGGCGAGGAGGTCGCGTTTGGTCCCGCGCAGATGGGGCTGCCGGCAGACGAGCTCGAGCGCCGCGTGCGCGATGCCATGGGGCTGTTCCAGGTTGCCGACCTTGCCGGCGCCTCTCCCTATCAGCTCTCGGGCGGGCAAAAGAAGCGCGTGGCGCTGGCTGCGGTTGTGTCTATGAACCCCGATATCCTGGTGCTCGACGAGCCTACCAATGGGCTCGACGAG
Organism: Collinsella sp.; assembly: GCA_022739635.1. Lineage (GTDB taxonomy): Bacteria > Actinomycetota > Coriobacteriia > Coriobacteriales > Coriobacteriaceae > Collinsella. The sequence goes on from JAIIUG010000007.1 coordinate 20,711, forward strand.
GATTCATGCGACATCGTGGTCAACTTTTTGCTGGCCTACGTTGCGGCGGGTAAGACGGTCTTGATGAGCACGCATCACCAGGATTTGGTGCGACGCCTGGGTGCCCGCGCCATCTATATCGATCGATATCACCATGTGGTCGAGGCGCCCTCGCCGTCGTATGGAACCGAAAGCGGTGCTACGGACTAGTTGCTGCGTAGAGCGTGCGTAGCCGCCCGCGCGGCTTTGCCGTGATGGTATAGTTATCCAGGTTTTTATGGGGGTGGCTATGCCAAGCTGGAACATTCATATTGCTCAGACGGAGCGTTTGCTGGAGCGCACCGGTGCGCTTGCCAGTAGCGTGCGCGACCGCAATGCCTTTTTGTTTGGCTGCGTGGTCCCGGATATCTTCGTGGGCTATATGGTCCCTGGCATCGCCGATCCCATTCCGTACCGCATTACGCACTTTGCCAAGCCTGAGCCCATCCCTAAGCCTCGTGAGCATGAGTTCTGGGATACCTATGTGGCACCGTTGCTTAAAAGTTCGCCCACCGGTGCGCCGGCCGCGGCGACCTCGATTATCGAGGAACGCGAGCGACTGAACCGTGTACACTATCCCCAGCGCTACAAGGATGCCGAGCCGGTTGCCGGTCCCGGCGCCTGTGAGTTCTCGCTTGCGTCCGAAGATGTGGCGCAGTCGCTGCTCGATTTAACGCTGGGCGTCTGGTCGCATCTGGTGGCCGACACGGTATGGAACACGCGTGTGAACCAGTATCTGGAAGCACACGGCGGCAAGCCGTGCGAGGAGTTCCGCATTAAAAAGCAAGGCGACTTTGACTGGTTTGGTAAGACGCTGGGCATTGTTTCCATCCCGCGTGCGACCGATCGCCTGTATACCGCTGCGACGCGTTTTGGGCAGTATCCCATTCATAAGGAGTATGTGCTCAAGACCATCGGCGTCATGCACGAGATTGTACGCGAAAACCCCGGCGAGCCCGATCATCCGCCGTATCGCCTGCTAACCGAGGAGTTCTTCGACGCAACGTTTACCGAGGTCATCGAGCTGACCGAGGCGGGATTTGCGGCCCGCGTTGCTGCTTCTGACGTTCCCGCAGTCCCCCTGATCGCTAGCTGCTAGCCGGCCGGCTTGACGGCGAACAGCTCATCCCAATCGACCAATAGCTCCCGTCGCAGGGCATCTTCGGTGGTGCGCTCGGCATCGGAAAGGCTCGCGACTGAACGCAAATCGATGAAGCGGCATATGAAGAAGGTCTTAAAAAAGGGCCCGGAAGGCAATGCCTTCCGGGCCCTTTGCAATGCAAATATGCTTGCAAGTACGACTTAGCGCACCTGAGCGACGTAAGCGACGTTGGTCGAGGAGACCTTGTCCTCGAGCTGGACGCTCATGCGGGGATCGCCGGCGGTAGCGACGGTCAGATCGCCAGTCTCGACGTAACCGAGCTCCTTAGCGGTCTCGATCGCCTTGACGATCGTGCCGTTGACGGTGCCCTGGGTAATCTCGGCCTGGTGCGGGATAACGCCCCAGTACATGATCATCTGCTGGACGGCCCACTCGTGGCGGGAGAACGCGCAGATCGGCATGTTGGGACGGAAGTGCGAGATCAGGCGAGCGGTACGACCGGTGGTCGTCGGCACGGTGATGCACTTGGCGCCAACGGTGGTGGCCATGTTCACAGCGGACATACCCACAACGTTGTTGACAACGCGGGTGCCGTGAGCATCGGCCGGAACCTCGAGCGGAGCGTGGGCCGGGAGGTACTTCTCGGTCTCGAGAGCAATGCTGGCCTGCATCTTAACGGCCTCGACCGGGTACTTACCGGCAGCGGACTCGCCAGAGAGCATAACGGCGTCGGTGCCGTCGTAGATGGCGTTAGCAACGTCGGCAACCTCGGCGCGCGTCGGGCGCGGGTTCTGCTGCATGGAGTCGAGCATCTGCGTAGCGGTGATAACGGGCTTGTAGGCCGCGTTGCACTTGGCGATGATCTCCTTCTGGATGTGGGGAACGAGCTCGGGCTTGATCTCGATGCCCAGGTCGCCACGGGCGACCATGATGCCGTCGGAAGCCTCGAGGATCTCGTCGAAGTTCTCGACGCCCAGGGCGCACTCGATCTTCGGGAAGATTGTCACGTGCTCGCCACCGTTCTCGCGGCAAAGCTCGCGGATGCCGCGGACGGACTCGCCGTCACGGATGAAGGAAGCGGCGATGTAATCGATGTTCTCGGTCAGGCCAAAGAGGATGTCCTGACGATCGCGCTCGGTGATGGCGGGCAGCGAGATGTTGACGTTGGGCATGTTGACGCCCTTGCGCTCGCCGATCAGGCCGTCGTTCTTAACGACGCAGGTCATGTCCTGGCCGCTGACGGACTCGACCTCGAGAGCAACCAGGCCGTCATCGATCAGGATGAGGGAGCCCTTCTCGACCTCGGAGGGCAGAGCCAGGTAGTCGAGGGAGATGTGCTCAGCGGTGCCGTGGAAATCCTCGGACGTGGGCTGAGCGGTGACGACAATCTTGTCGCCGGTCTTGACGGCAACCTTCTTGCCATCGACCAGAAGGCCGGTGCGGACCTCGGGGCCCTTGGTGTCGAGCAGGATGCCGACGGGCAGACCGAGCTCCTTGGAAATACGACGGACGCGCTCGATGCGACCGTGGTGCTCGTCGTAGGATCCGTGCGAGAAGTTAAAACGGGCGACGTTCATGCCCGCCTTGATCATCTCGCGGATGGTCTCGTCGCTATCGCAGGCGGGACCCATGGTGCATACAATCTTGGTGCGCTTGTACATTCAGACCTCCATCTGACATCGTCTTGCGCTGATAGATAAACCAAAAGAAATAAAACCGAAATGATTATAACGAAATGCCGACCGAATACCCCAAAAAATCGACCGTATGCCGAAATGGAAGTTCATTTTTTTCGAGAAAAACGGTATATGAAAAATCTTTACCAACCGCTCTAACCGCTGCTATCTGGGCGATATGTCAGTTTGGCGATGTGCCGAAGAAAAAACGTTTTACCAATGTTGAGCATCACACGGTCTGCACCGTTGCGTGCGGACCATATTTCCAAACCGATTGTTTTGGCTAGACGCGTCGCTTTGGGGTACCATAGCTCCACTATCAACTGCCGCTCAGCACGGCAGCCTTGATGAGCCCTTGCCCTTCTCCTGGGAATTATGATCGGGCATCAATCTGCTGAGTGGCCCGAATCCCAGGAGGGGACTCTATATGCAAAAGGAATACCTGTCCGCCGCGGCGGAGGTGCTCAGCGACCAAGGTGTCGATGAGAACCTCGGCCTGAGCAACGACGAGGCGTCTTCGCGCCTCGCCAAGACAGGCCCTAACAAGCTCGAGGAAGCCGAGAAGACGCCGCTGTGGAAGCGTTTCTTTGAGCAGATGGCCGACCCCATGGTCATCATGCTGATCGTTGCCGCCGTCATCAGTGCGCTCACGGGCATGGTCAAGGGCGAGCCCGACTTTGCCGATGTTGCCATCATCATGTTCGTCGTTATCGTCAACTCGGTGCTGGGCGTGGTCCAGGAAGCCAAGAGCGAGGAGGCCCTCGAGGCCCTGCAGGAGATGAGCGCGGCGCAGTCCAAGGTGCTGCGCGACGGCAAGCTCGTACATCTGCCGAGCGCCGAGCTCGTGCCTGGCGACGTGATCATGCTCGAGGCGGGCGACTCCGTCCCGGCCGATTGCCGCGTGCTCGAGAGCGCCACGATGAAGATCGAAGAGGCCGCGCTGACCGGCGAGTCCGTGCCGGTCGAGAAGCACGCCAACGTGATCGAGCTCGCCGCGGGCACCGACGACGTGCCACTCGGCGACCGTAAGAACATGTGCTACATGGGCTCCACCGTGGTGTACGGTCGCGGTCGCGTCGTCGTGGTCGGCACCGGTATGAACACCGAGATGGGCAAGATTGCCGGTGCTCTTGCCGAGGCCAAGGAAGAGCTCACGCCGTTGCAGGTGAAGCTTGCCGAGCTCAGCCGCATCCTCACCATCATGGTTATCGTCATCTGCGTCGTGATCTTTGGCGTCGACATCCTGCGCCACGGCGTGGGCAACGTTCTCACCGACCCGACTGCCCTGCTCGACACCTTTATGGTCGCCGTTTCGCTCGCCGTCGCCGCCATCCCCGAGGGCCTGGTCGCCGTCGTGACCATCGTCCTTTCGCTCGGCGTGACCAAGATGGCCAAGCGCCAGGCGATTATCCGCAAGCTCTCTGCTGTCGAGACCCTCGGCTGCACGCAGACCATCTGCTCCGACAAGACCGGTACCCTTACCCAGAACAAGATGACCGTCGTCAAGCACGAGCTCGCTGCGCCCAAGGAGAAGTTCTTGGCCGGCATGGCGCTGTGCTCCGATGCCCAGTGGGACGAGGAGCTGGGCGAGGCCGTGGGCGAGCCGACCGAGTGCGCACTCGTCAACGATGCCGGCAAGGCTGGTCTTACTGGCCTGACTGCCGAGCACCCGCGCGTGGGCGAGGCTCCGTTCGACTCGGGCCGTAAGATGATGTCCGTGGTCGTCGAGACCCTGGACGGTGAGTACGAGCAGTACACCAAGGGCGCGCCCGACGTGGTGATCGGCCTGTGCACCCATATCTACGAGGGCGATAAGGTCGTCCCCCTGACCGAGGAGCGCCGCGCCGAGCTCGTGGCAGCCAACAAGGCCATGGCCGACGAGGCCCTGCGCGTGCTGGCGCTGGCAAGCCGCACCTACACCGAGGTCCCCGCCGACTGCAGCCCCGCTGCGCTCGAGCATGACCTGGTCTTCTGCGGCCTGTCCGGTATGATCGACCCGGTCCGTCCCGAGGTGGCCGACGCTATCCGCGAGGCGCACGACGCCGGTATCCGCACCGTCATGATCACGGGCGACCACATCGACACCGCCGTGGCCATCGCCAAGCAGCTGGGCATCGTCGCCGATCGCAGCCAGGCCATCACCGGTGCCGACCTCGATCGCATGAGCGACGAGGAGCTCGACGCGCACATCGAGGACTACGGCGTGTACGCCCGTGTCCAGCCCGAGCACAAGACCCGCATCGTCGAGGCTTGGAAGTCGCGCGACCAGATCGTGGCCATGACGGGTGACGGCGTCAACGACGCCCCGTCCATCAAGCGCGCCGATATCGGCGTGGGTATGGGCATCACCGGCACCGACGTTACCAAGAACGTCGCCGACATGGTGCTTGCCGACGACAACTTCGCCACCATCATCGGTGCCTGCGAAGAGGGTCGCCGTATCTACGACAACATCCGCAAGGTCATTCAGTTCCTGCTTTCGGCCAACCTTGCCGAGGTGTTCTCGGTGTTTATCGCCACGCTCATCGGCTTTACCATCTTCCAGCCGGTGCAGCTGCTGTGGGTGAACCTGGTTACCGACTGCTTCCCCGCGCTTGCACTGGGCATGGAGGATGCCGAGGGCGACATCATGAAGCGCAGGCCGCGCAACGCCAAGGACGGTGTCTTTGCCGGCAATATGGGCCTGGACTGCGTGGTCCAGGGCCTGATCATCACCGTGCTGGTGCTGGCGAGCTTTTTTGTGGGCGTGTACTTCGACATGGGCTACATCCACATCTCCGATATGATTGCCGGCAATGCCGACGAGGAAGGCGTGATGATGGCGTTCATCACGCTCAACATGGTCGAGATTTTCCACTGCTTCAATATGCGCAGCCGTCGTGCGTCGCTGTTCACCATGAAGAAGCAGAACAAGTGGCTGTGGGCTTCCGCCGCGCTGGCGCTGGTGCTGACGGTGATCGTGACCGTGCAGCCGACGCTTGCCGAGATGTTCTTTGGCCCTGTGACGCTCGAGCTCAAGGGCGTTGTCGCCGCGCTGGGCCTGGCCTTCCTGATCATCCCGCTGATGGAGATCTACAAGGCAATCATGCGCGCGGTCGAGAAAGAGTAGGTCGAAAGGCCATCCTTCCCACCGGCCCGACCGCCTGCGGGGTTTCTTCTTCGCTGGTCCTCGCGCTTCGCGCTGCGGGATCGCTCAGAAGAAACCCCTCCCGGCGGGCGGGCCTTCGGATAACCTCTTGGGATCGTAAGCTGAGGGAAAGTATGTGAGCCGGTCGAGCGTTTGCTCGACCGGCTCTTTTTTGTGGGTAAAATACCTGCTCAGTTGTGATTTTGGGTGCTGGGAGGCGTTTGTGGGCAAGGCTAAGGCTAAGGCGAAGAAAAAGACGACGGGGGCGCGGGCTAAGCGCGATCGTCGTCGGAAGCTCGCGACCGAGGCTCCCGCATCTGCTGAGGAGCTGCTGGCGAGTGTACCGGGGCTTGACGCGCTGCAGGATGTTCCGGCTTTCGATGACCTGCCGGTCGATGCGGCTCAGCAGGCTGCATTTGACGACTTTTGCGCACAGGTCGAGGAACCCGAGCAGATGCAGCTCGGTGCCGTGGTGCGCCTGGACCGCGGGTTTCCGCTGGTGGCGACTGCCGATGACACGTTTCGTGCCGAGCATGCCGTAGGGTTTGCCAAGTCGCGTGGCGAGGACGAGGTCTTGCTGCCCGCCGTGGGCGACCGCGTGGCGGTTCGTCGTGCTCCCGGGCACGACATGGGCGTGATCGAGTGCGTACTGCCACGCCGTACGAGCTTTGAGCGTTGGCGTGGCCGTGCCCGCGGTGAGCGCCAGGTGCTCTGCTCCAACGTTGACAGCGTGCTGATCGTGCAGGCGCTCGGCGCCGGCGAAGTGCTGCTCGATCGCGTGGCGCGCTCACTGGTGTTGGCGCTCGATTGCGATGCCGAGCCGGTGGTGGTGCTCACCAAGGCCGACCGCTGCGAGGCCGATGAGCTCGAGCGCGATTTGGACCGCGTACGCCGTCTGGTGGGTCCGGACGTGCGCGTGATCGTGACGTCTTCTGCCGAGGGCCTCGGCTTAGACGAAGTGCGCGCCTGCGTGCCCGCTGGGAGCTGTGCCATGATCTTGGGCGAGTCGGGTGCCGGCAAGTCGACGCTGCTCAATGCGCTGCTGGGCCACGATGCGCTGGCCACTGGCGGCGTGCGCGAGCGTGATGACCAAGGTCGCCACACCACGGTTGCGCGCGTGATGGTGGCGCTGCCGGGCGACGCCGGCGTGATCGCCGATGCCCCGGGCCTGCGCAGCCTGCCGCTCGTGGGACATGAGCGGGGTCTGGCGCGTGCCTTCCCCGAGATCGTCGAGGCGTCGCGTGCGTGCCGGTTTGGCGATTGCACGCATACTCACGAGCCGGGTTGCGCCGTTCGCGAGGCCGAAGATGCCGGACAGATCGACAGTCTGCGTCTGGAGACGTTCCAAAACCTGGCGTCATCCATGCGCGTGAGTGCCCAAATGCTCGACCCCGATGTTCATCTGTAATTGAATTTTCCTATGACAGCCGTCTCCCAACTGTTCGGGAGGCGGCTTTTTTGCTGCCAAATCGCCTCTAAATATACGTTTTGCCGATGTGCTGACCAAAACCTTGCCACGAGCTTGACGGGCTGGTCAGCTTTTGGTCAGCAATTGGTTTGACACGTAAAACCAAGATCACGATTGCGCCGCTTTGCGCTCTGGTCGCCCAGACAATGATGGTACGGGCATTTGCCCGGTGCTACCTTGAGAGGAGCGGCCGTGAACAAGAGCAAGCGCATCGCCATCAGTCTGGTCGCGGGCGTGCTTGCCGCGGCGCTCTGCATGGTCTACGGCTCGTCGATCCGCTCACAAGCCGAGCAGGCCCAGGCCGAGACTTTGGCAAAATACGGCGGCGACCGCGTTGAGGTGTGCGTCGCGGCGCGCGATATCGATGCGGGCGAGACCCTCGACGAGACTAATGTCATAACTCAGGAATGGCTGGCGAGTCTGTTGCCGCGTGATGCGGCGACCGAGCTGCGTCAGGTGCGCGGCGACGTGACGACCTCGCGCATTCCCAAAAACGCCGTGATTTGCAATGTCTACACCAAGGCCGAGAGCCACAAGCTCGAGGTGCCTAAAGGCAAGGTTGCCGTTTCGGTGGCGGTCGATGCCGAGCACTCGGTCGGCGGCGCCACGGGCGTGGGCAGCTATGTGGACGTGTACGTGCAAAAAGATGGCGTGACCGATCGTTTGTGCGGCGCGTACGTGATCGATACCAGCGAAGATGCCGGCACCACGCGTGAAGGCAAGATCGAGTGGGTGACGCTGGCGGCAGACCCCGAAGATGTCAAGGAATTGCTGGGAGCCTCGGGAAAGGGAACGGTCAGCTTGACGATTCCCGCCACGGCACGCGGCAAAAGGAGCGGAGGCGACGAGTGATGAAGGCGATCTGGCTTGCGTGCTGCGCGTGCGGCGATTACGGGCTGCTACAGCAGGAAGTCGAGGGTCGCGATGTGGGCGCGCAGGTGCTTCGCGTGGGCGACCTGGACGGGCTGGTATCCATGGCGCGGGCGTTTCCGTCGCGCCGCGGTGCCGCCATCATCGCGGCGTCTCTGTTCGATACCGAAGACGTGCGGAAGACCGTTGCGCGCCTGACGGCCGAGGGCCGTGTGAGTCGCGTCGTCGTGTTGATCGAGACACTCGACCCGTCGGATATCGAAGGGCTGTTTCGCGCGGGGGCGACCGAGGTCATCGCTGCGCACAGTTTGTGCGGCAACGGGCGCGCGGGTGAGGGAGCGGTTGATTCCGATCGGCGCATGACGATTGAGCCCGATGCTTTTGTTGATAGGGAACCCGGGGCGCCTCGCGCTACAAGAGGCCCGCGTGTTGATGAATATGGAAAAGCGGAAGCCGAGCATGGTCGGCGCCCCCGGGACCCCCTTGCATACGATGACGCTGGAGGGCCGGTACCGTATTGCGATGACGCTCTGGCTGAAGATATGGGATACGTGCACGGCGTAAATCTGGCCGATGAGCTCGACGAGGTCGAGGGTTTTGCCGGGGCCGGCGAGCCGTGTGCCGCTGCGTCTTTGGCTTCGGAACCGCAGCCCGGGCAGCCTGCCATGCCGGCTTGGGCCCAGCGCGTGACCGCGGCGGGGGAGACGGGGATGTTACCGCCCGTGTCCGTGTCGCCGGTTCCCGCACCGTCAGCCCCCGCGCTGTCGGCGGACGCTTCGATTCCGTCGCGTCGGGCACCGGTCGTCTGCGCCGTTTCGGGCTCGGGCGGTTGCGGTAAGTCGACGATCGTTGCCACCATGGCGCATGCGGCGTCGCTGTTGGGTTTGCGTGCCGCCGTGCTCGACTTGGACCTCATGTTTGGAAACCTATACGACCTGCTGGGTGTCGATGCCCCGCACGATATGGAGACTCTTATCGAGCCGTCGGCGGCGGGCGCACTTGCCGAGCCGGATATCGTGACCGCATCGATGCGCGTCGCCCCGGGCGTCACGCTCTGGGGACCTGTCGCCGCCCCCGAGAAGGCCGAGCTCATGGCACGTCCGGTGGAGCTATTGCTCGATGTTTTGCGTCGCGAATCCGACGTGGTCTTTGTCGACACCTCGGTCTTTTGGGGCGATGCCGTGGCCGCCGCGGTGGCGGCGAGCGACCGTTGCCTGGTCGTAGGCGATGCGGCGGTATCGTCCGCGACATCCGCTTCGCGCGTCATTGAGCTGGCGAGCCGCGTGGGCGTACCACGCACGCGCATGAGCGCCGTGTTCAACCGGTTTGGTGCGCGCGGCGCCGACGAGGACGTCGCCATGCGCTTCGAGATTGCCTGCGCACTGAGCTCCAAGATCCGCATTGCCGATGGCGGTCAGGACTTGGCCGCGCTCATGGCATTCGGTCGCGCCGACGAAGCAGTGGGTCAGACGAGCGCTTTTGCGACCAGCGTGCGCGAGGCCACGCGCGAGATGCTCGTGGAGCTGGGCTGCGCCGTCGGTCCCTGGAGCGATATGGTCGCCGACCGCGCGACCCGCACCGAGCGCCCGCGCATCCGTCTTCCCTGGTTGCGCGAGGGTGATTCGCGATGAGTCTGCAGACGAGGATTAAAGCCGCTGGCGCGGCCGCCGCGGCTGCCCCCGTTGATGCGGGGCGCCACCGTGCCGTTAAACGCCGCACCAAGCGTGCGGTGATGGACCGTATGGGCTACGACGAGGTGGCGCGCATCAGTGCCTACGTCGACCCGGCCCTTGCCCGCTCTGAGCTGCGTCCGGCGGTGGAGGCGGCGCTCAACGTGGAAGAGCCGACCGACTTGTCGACGCCTGAGCGTGAGACCATCATCGACGAGATCCTAGATGACGTGGTAGGCCTGGGACCGCTGCAGCCGCTCATCGAGGACGACACCGTTACCGAAATCATGATCAACGGCTGTCGCTCTGCCTTTTTTGAGCGCAGTGGCGTTTTGTATCCCATCGATCACGCGTTTGAGGACGACGAACAGATCCGTGTGCTCATCGACCGTATCATCTCGCCGCTCGGCCGTCGTATCGATGAGCGTAGCCCCATCGTCAACGCCCGCCTCAAGACGGGTTATCGCGTCAACGCGGTGATTCCACCCGTGGCGATCGACGGGCCAATCCTCACTATCCGTAAGTTCTCGGACCGTATCTGTTCGCTGGACGAGCTTGTGGGGTTGGGGTCACTGCCGCTTTGGTATGCGCAGCTGCTGTCGTGCGCGGTGTCGTTGCGGCAGGACTTGGCGGTTGCGGGAGGCACGGGGTCGGGCAAGACCACGCTGCTCAACGCGCTGTCGTGCGAGATTTCCACCGGCGAGCGCATCGTGACGATCGAGGATTCCGCCGAGCTCAAGTTTGCACATCACCCACACGTCGTTCGTCTGGAGGCGCGTGAGGCGTCAATCGAGGGCGAGGGTGCGGTGACGATTCGCGACCTGGTGACCAATGCTCTGCGTATGCGCCCCGACCGCATCGTCGTGGGCGAGGTGCGCGGTGCCGAGTGCTGCGACATGCTGCAGGCCATGAACACAGGCCACGACGGCTCGCTCACCACGCTCCATGCGGGTACCGAGCAGGAGACCGTGGTTCGCCTGACGCTGCTTGCGCGCTACGGCATCGATTTGCCGAGTGAGCTTATCGAAGAGCAGATCGCCATGGCGCTCGACGGTATCGTGATGTCCGAGCGCCATGCAGATGGCAGGCGCTTTGTGGCCTCATATTCTGGGGTTCACCGCGGCGCGTCGGGTGGTGTTGAGCTCGAACGCTACGTGACGTTCGATGCCGCCGAACGTACCTGGACGCTCGACCGCGAGCCGCCGTTTATTGCGGAGGGCTTGCGGTCGGGAACGCTCACGCAAGAGGAGGTGGACGAATGGAGATCGCTATGCCCCTCGTCGTAGGGGGTTTGGCGGGGCTTTCTGTCGCGACGGCGTGTGGGGCAGAGCCTCGTGTGCCGCGGATGCCGCCGGCGGAGCTGGCGCGCCAGACGCTCGAATCGATGGCGGAGAAGTTGCCGCGTGAGTTGGCGGAAAACGACCCGCTGACAAAGATTGCCCGCTCGTGGGCGTCGCTGATCCCCGCAGATCGCCTTGGGCTTGCTATTGAGGATAACGCGGCTCGTCTGGCATTTCTGCTGCTGTCGAGCGGTATCTGCAGCGTTTTGATGGCCGTTGCGTCGTTGTCGCCCATCGGCTTTGTCTTGGGGCTGGTGGCGCCGTTTGGCGTGGGTGCCGCGCGTGACGCCTTCGATCGCCGACGCGAACAGCATGATGTAGAGGAGGCCATGCCCGAGGCATTCACAGCGTTATCCATGTCGCTTGCCTCGGGGCATTCGCTGGCACAGGGCATGCGTTTTGTGGGCGCCCGTGCGCAAGAGCCGGTGCATACCGAGTTTTTGCGGGTGGCGGCGGCAATCGATTGCGGTATCTCGGCGACCGACGCACTCGATGACCTACTCGTTCGCATCGATGCCCCCGGCCTTTCGCTTGTCGCCTTGGCGCTCAAAGTATCGCAGCGTACCGGGGCTCCGCTTGCCGGCTTGCTGTCCGAGGCGTCGAGCATGGTGGGCGAGCGCATTGAGCTCAAACGCCGTCTGGACGTTAAGACGTCACAGGCGCGCATGTCGGCACACATGGTCGCGGCGATGCCGGCGGGCATGTGCGCGGTACTGGCTTTGCTTTCGGCAGACTTTCGCCGCGGTCTTGCGACACCGGCTGGTGCGGGCGCCGTGGTGCTGGGACTTGCCCTCAACGTCGTTGCCCTGGTAGTTATCCGGCGCATTATGCGGGTGGAGTTATGAGCGCCCTAGTCGGGGTCGCGGCTTGTCTGTGTGCCCTGAGCGTATTTGTCGCGACAGGTTTGGAGCGTGCGGATGCTCGCAAGATTGCAGAGACGTGCAAGCGTGAGGTGGTGCTGGTCATTGCTGCGGGCTGCTCGGTGATTGATGCCCTGACCGCGCGAGTGAAGGGCGCGATTGGGGCGAGCGGCCCGGCGCGGGTGTCGCTCGGTGAGGTGTCCGAGATGATCGACGTGGTGCGCCTGGGGCTCTCTGCCGGCCTTTCGTTTGACGCGGCGCTCGAGATTTTCTGCGCCAATCGTCGGTCGGTGCTGGCCGTCCGTCTTGAGCGAGCCTGCATGGCGTGGCAGGTGGGCGTGGGGACGCGCGAGGCCGAGCTGTTGGCCGCCGCGCGTGATTTGGACGTGAGGGCGCTCGAGACCTTTGCCATCACGGTGGGGCAGGCGCTTGCCCTGGGCGCTCCGCTAGCCGAGACGCTGGCTGCTCAAAGTCGCGAGATCCGTGCGGCCCATCGCGCCGCAGTCGAGCGCGAGATCGAGCGCGCACCGGTCAAGTTGCTGATTCCCACCGGCACGCTCATCTTGCCGGCGTTGCTTCTGTCCATATTGGGCCCGCTGCTGGGAGCAGGCGGGATGATGTAGGGAGGAATATATGAACACGATGACCGACATTGCGGGTAAGGCTTGGAGCTGGGCTTTTTGCCGGGCAATCCGCGCTCGCCAGCGTGCCAAGGCGCTGTTGCGGGAGGAGAGCGCGCAGGGCACTACCGAATACGCCATCTTGGTCGGCGTGCTCGTAGTGATCGCGATTATCGCCATCGTCGCGTTTAAGAGCAAAGTTGAAGAGCTATGGAACGCGATCAAAGACGGCATCAACAGCCTGTAGGAGGCAGGCGGCCTGTTGGTTCGCCGCTGGTGCTCGCCTGTTTGCTCGTGGCGATAGCGGTGACGCTTTGGGGGCTGGGCGTTGCGCGACAGCAGCATCCAGGCGCTACTGCCGATTTGGGATCGGGCTCGGCGGCGGTGTCGCAAGCGGAAGGCGCGGGAGATATGGGCGGTCAGAATGCCGCCGTCACGGCTCGGACCTTTTTGCAGGCACTCGACGAGCGGGCGGCCAGCGCGACGGAGCCGCCTGCAGACAACGCGATCGCGGTTCGACTCGCATGGTCCGAGGACCGGCCGATGAGCGAGGCGGCGGCAGACCTGTTGCGCGCCTACCGCGAGGTACCCACGGCCCAGCTCGCCCTGAGCGGCTATCTCGATATTAAGGGCAACGTATGGGGCGCCATCGTGCGCGATGGGCGAGGCTGGGTCGACATGGTGACGGTTGCTGCGGATGCCGGCGATGCCTCGTGCCGCCTGCGTGCCGTGCGTCTGGTTCCGCAAACAACGGAGTCAAAGGAGGGGTCGTGAAATGCATGATGTCCTGCGTGAGGAATCTGCTCAGTCGACCGTTGAATACGCCATCGTCACCGTGGCGTTGTTGTCGATTGTGCTGGCGATTGCGGGGCTTTGGCGCGCTGGCACCGATGGACGCTTGGCGGCACTGGTCGAGCGGGCAGCGTCTCATGGCGTCGCCCCATCATCGGTTATCGATGCCGCGACGGGTGCCAAGGACATCGCTCTGTATTGATATCGCGTGCGAGGATCGGGCGCAGTCTACGGTCGAGGCCGCCTTTTTGCTGCCGACGTTTTTGACACTTATCTTGCTCGCGTTGCAGCCGGTGTGCCTGCTCTATACGCGCGCGGTCATGGAGTCTGCCGCCGCCGAGACCGCGCGGCTTATGACCACGACGACGGTGGAGGACGACGATGACCTTAAGGAGTTCACTCGCCGCAGACTTGCCGCGGTGCCCAACGTCTCGATTTTTCATGCCGGCGGGCCGCTGTCGTGGGATATCGAGTTGGGGCAGGCCGGTGCCGGCGGCGTTTCGTCCGTGTCTGTTGCCGGCGAGGTTAAGCCGCTGCCCGTGATCGGTGCATTTGCGCGGGCCATGGGCAGTGCGGGTGAGAGCGGCTATGTCGAGCTCAAGGTCGACGTCTCGTATCGATCGCGTCCCGAATGGCTGGAGGGAGATTATGATTCATGGATTGCTGCATGGGATTAGGCGCTGCCTGCTGCGGGTGACGCAAGGGCTTGCGGCCCACCGTCGACCAGGCACTCGCCGCAAGCGGGGCGGCTTTATGGGCCGTGCCGGTATCGACTTGTTTATCGAAGACGGTGCCTATACCACGCTCTCCTCTGCGGTTGTCATTCTGGTGGTGCTTACGCTGTTGTTTTCGTCGACCGCGGCGATATGGAGCATGTCGCGCGCCGGAGACACCCAGGTGGCGGCCGATAGCGGTGCACTGGCGGGCGCCAACGTGGTGTCGTCCTATCACACAGCCGCCACGGTGGTGGATGCGAGCATTTTGAGTTTGGGCCTGGCGGGGTTTGCCACGATCGGCACCGGCTTGGTTGCCATGCTCATTCCGGGCGCCGAGGTTGTCGGCAGCGATATCATCGATACGGGAACCCAGATCATTAAAACGCGTAACAAGTTTGCCAAAAGCGCGGCAAAGGGCCTGCAAAAGATCGAGACCGCCTTGCCGTACCTGGTTGCCGCGCGCGCCATGCAGGCAGTATCGGCGCAGGATACCGACGGCGTGACCTATACCGGTACGGCGCTTGCCGTGCCCAGGACATCCGAGTCTGATTTTGCTGCGCTCGAAGGATCCGAAATCTCGACCGATGCCATTAAAGATGCGTCGGAAGATCTGGAGCGCGCGGCCGAGGAGCTACAAAAAGCATCGGAGGAGACGGCGAAGGCCAAAGAGCGCGCCTGGCTAGCGGATTGCGGTGGGTCTGACAAGGACTCGGTCGGCAGCTGTTCTTGCATGTGGGAGCGTGCGAAAAGCCTAACGGATCTCTCCGGTGTTCAAAATCCGCATTACTCATCGAGTGTTACGTGGGAGCCTCAAGTTGCCCTTGATCGCGCGAAGGACTACTACCATCGGCGTCTGACAAACGAGAAGCCCCAAGGCTCGAGTGTCGAGATGAAGGCAGAGTCTGCGGCGCGTAAGGCGTTTTATACCTATGCGAGCGCGGAGGTCGATCGGGCATATATAACCGAGAACGGAGACAGGGTTTCCTCCTATATTCCGCTGCTGCCGCGCAACTCTGATGAGGTTCGGGCGACGGAACTCTATACCGATGCGGTGTGGCCGACTAGCGTGAACGATGACAAGGCGTATCTGCATTACGGGACGACCTGCCCTAACTACAAGAAAGGAACGCCGAGCGGATTTGCTTCGGTTGCCGATTACGATGGACAGGACAAATGCGGCAAATGCCATTTTGGCGTTTCGTCGCTTGGTGCCGTTGCGGCGCCTTCAACCTCTATCGAAAACGGCTTCGAGTATCACTTTGACAAGTTTAAAGACGCCCTGGAGGACTACGTCGACTGTCGCAACAAGGAACTCGAGCTCGAGCGTCAGACCGAGGACGAAGCCGACCGTGCGGGCAATGCGTTCGATACCGCCATCAAAGAACTTTCTGGTGAGCGCCCGCGCATCGCGCCGCCCGGTCGCAACGGCGTGGTCGCCTTTGCGGTCTCGGGCGCCATCTCCAGTCCCGACGAGCTCAGCTCTTCGTTTAACACGGCAGTTGAGCTTGGCGATCGTGGCGCAATTTCTGCTGCAGTGCTCGCGCCCGATGATGCGACGGCACAAAATAACGTCCTCGCGCGGTTTTTCTCGACGCTGGAGGAGCGTTCGGGCGGCGTTGCCGGCGTGCTCGACGGCGTTATGGATGTTTGGGGCCGCCTGCTTGTGGGGTACGGAGACATCCAGGGTGCGGCCGACGAGCTTATGGGAGAGCTGATCGGTGGCTTGGGAGGGGGTAGCGGCGCGTTGGGCTCCATTGCGTCCTGGCTCGGTGACACCGTCTCGTCCTCCGTGGCGGCGCTGGGGCTCGAACCGTGCGATTTGCGTCTGCGAAAACCGGTGCTGACCGATACCGCCAATGTCATTAAAAGTCCGGGGTCCGATATCGCGGGCATCTCCAAAACTCAAGATACCCTGCGAAAAATCCCCTTGGGCGTGACTGACCCCAAGGCACTTTGCGAGGCATTGGAATATCACGTCGAGCGCACCATCAGCGGCGCGGTGTTCACGCTTGCGGAGATCCCGCTGCCCGGCGGCGGCTCCATCCCGCTCACGGTCGATGTTGCCACGCTGGTGGGAGCTTTTGGCGGTGGGTCGTAATGGGCATTCGCACGGGCTTGCGCGAGGAGCGTGCCCAGGCGACGGTCGAGATAGCCGTGGTTACGCCCGTCCTGATCGTGCTGGCTCTCATCGCGTACAACGTCATGATCTTTGCCGGCGCGGTCGCGCGCTTCGACCGCGTGGTGCCCGACATCGTGCTGGCGCACGCTGTAGCGCCGGGCGGGGAGGGTGACGAGAGCTCCATTGACGCTTCCGCGACCGTTCAGGCTCAGATTCAGGATGCCATGGAGGGATATGGCCTACAGGTCGAGGTCTCGAGCGAACAAGGTACGGCGTCATCGGAGGGTGGCCTGCTCTCTCTTTCTGGCACGTTTAGGACCTATACCTGCACCATGCACTACGAACCGTGGCCGAGTTCGCTGAGCATCGCCGGCGTTTCCCTGGGGGCACCGGCCGTGCTCACGCATGAACGCGCGGTGACGGTCGATCCGTGGCGTCCGGGGGTGGTCATGTGAGTGCGGTCTCGTCCTATATCGCCTACGCGCGGGCGCTCAACAGGTTGGGCTGGACGCCGGCCGAGTTTGTGGTGGCGGAGTCGTTTACCGTGCGTCTGCGCGGCATGCTGGGACGGCGGCCGATTGCCGCCAGCGGACTGCCGCTTGTCATGGCGTTTCCGCGCTGTTCCTCGGTTCACACCTGCTTTATGGCCTATCCCATCGACATCGCCTTTATCGATCGCAATGGCAATGTCCTCGTATGCTACGAAAACGTACGTCCCCGGCGCATGTGTTCTTGCCCCAGCGCCTGGGCGGCACTCGAGCGCCCTTCAATCATTGTTTCGCCCCCTGCTCTCCAACGCGTGCCGGCATAGGAATTGGCGACGGCGGACTTTCGTCATACGAAATTGGGTAAGATGGAGGAGGAGATGCATGGATGTCGAGATCCATCCCAACGCTAAAAAGCACCTGACGGAAAAACAGGTGCTTGGTGCCTGGCTCGCGGTTACTGAGTGTATTCGCCGCGAGTCGGAAGACGAGCCGCCGAGATGGCTTGCGATTGGATGGCTTCCGGACGGACGGAGCGTGGAGCTCGCTGCGGTCGAACTTATTCGCGGGTGGCTCATTATTCATGCCTTGTCTCCGGTTCAGAAGAAATTCTGGCAAGAGATCGAGCGAGCTCGGCAAAGGGGTCGATGATGGGCAAGACATATACGACCGCTAATGGTCAGGTTGTAACGGATGAAATGATTGACGCGTGGTGTGAGTCGTACGAGCGCGGAGAGTTTCCGGATGGCGAACACACCGTTGGTGGGATCGTGCATGGACGGCCCCCACTCTCAGGTGAGGGAACGGCAACGCTATCGGTCAAGATTCCTCTGGGAATGAAGGAAGCTATTCGTCGACGGGCGGCTGCCGAGGGAATGACGCCAAGTGAGTTTGCCCGCGCGGCCCTGAGTGAAAAACTTCTTGCGACGGGTTGATGCTTCTGACGTGCCGTTCTATAGGATCGAGATCGTGGTCGATGTCGCGCTCAAAAACTTTTTTAAAATTCTCGGTTGACCGGAGCGCGTCCTTGGTTATACTAATCAGGCCTTGAAACAAGGCACACCTCAAATGGCTGGGTAGCTCAGTTGGTAGAGCAGAGGACTGAAAATCCTCGTGTCAGGGGTTCGATTCCCTTCCCCGCCACCTTGAATTGACTAGGACCTCTGCAAAGGGGTCCTTTTCTTTTATGCATGGCTCCGCGGAAAATGCATCCCAGCCTTTTGCGAAAAAAACGGGGCACGCTTTCCGGCCGCCTACTTCCGGCGCGCGTGTGCATCTCGGCTTCCGTCTGCCCGGACATTCCTCCCACTTTTGCGCCACTTTGTAGACCGTTCGGTCGCCTGTCCGCACGCGCGGGTATACTCAAAACGATACTTTTCCTATGCAATACGATGCAGGTTCGACCTGCGCGATTTGAAGGGGGCCGTGATGGAGAGGATTCTCGGCGTTAATCTCTCTGGCTGGTTTATTCCCGAGCCCTGGGTGACCCCGTCGCTCTATGCAGCGACCGGAGCATCCAATGCAGCCGAGCTGCAGGAGGCCATGGGCACCGCTGCCTATAACGAGCGCATGCGTCGCCATTACGAGACGTTTGTGAGCGAGGACGATTTTCGTCGTATGGCGCAGATCGGTCTCAACGCCGTGCGCCTGCCGGTGCCGTGGTATGCCTTTGGCTCGCAGGAGTCCGGCGCTTCCTACATCTCGGTCGTCGATTATATCGACCGTGCTATTGAGTGGGCCGCCAAGTACAACATCCGCGTACTGCTCGATCTGGCGACTGTACCCGGCGGTCAGGGCGATTCCAACGATTCACCCACGACGCCGGAAGTCGTCGCTGAGTGGCATTCGTCCACCAATGGCCGGCACGTCGCACTCGATGTTCTGGAGCGCCTGGCCGATCGCTATGGCGAAGCCGAGAGCCTGCTGGGCATCGAGCTGTTGGATACGCCGCAGATGAGCGTACGCAAGAGCCTCTTTACCATGACGGACGGTATTCCGGCGCACTACCTGCGCAACTTCTATCGTGACGCGTATGAGCTCGTTCGTTCGTATATGCCCGAGGACAAGATCGTCGTCTTTTCCTCTTCGGGACACCCTGGCGAGTGGAAGCACTTTATGCGCGGTGCCAAGTACAAGAACGTCTACATGGACCTTCACCTGTACCATTACCGCGACGAGTATGCGCTCGACATCACGAGCCCCCGCGGTCTGACGACGGCGATTTCGCGCAACAAGCGTGAGCTCAAAGAGGCGGTCGCAACTGGGTTCCCCGTTTTGGTGGGCGAATGGTCGGGCGCGGCGATTTTTGCCAACTCGTCGGTTACACCCGAGGGTCGCAATGCCTACGAGCGCGTGTTTATCGCCAACCAGCTGGCTTCGTTTGCGCCGGCGGCTGGCTGGTTCTTCCAAACGTGGAAGACCGAGAAACGTATTGCAGCATGGGACGCCCGCGCGGCACTTGGCACGCTCGAGCGCGGCATGATTGAATAGGTTGATATGACGCAAAACAGCGCCCGCACGGGCAAACTTTATGTGGTCGGTACGCCCATCGGTAACCTGGGCGACCTGTCTCCGCGCGTCGGCGAGGCGTTTGCCGCCGCCGACGCCGTCTGCTGCGAGGACACGCGTGTGACCTCAAAGTTGCTGATGCACCTAGGCATCTCCAAGCCGCTCGTTCGTTGCGACGAGAACGTGATCGCAAGTCGCGCCGCCGGCCTGGTCGACCGTCTGCTGGCAGGGGAGACCCTCGCCTTTGCCTCGGACGCCGGCATGCCGAGCGTGTCCGATCCCGGCCAGGCGCTGGTCGAGGCGGCGCGCGAGGCGGATGTGCCTGTCGAAGTTGTTCCCGGCCCCTCTGCTTGCGTCACGGCGCTCGTATCGTCCGGTATTCCCTGCGAGCATTTCTTCTTCGAAGGCTTTTTGGGTCGCAAGCACGGCGACCGCGTGCGCCGACTGCAGCGCCTTGCCGTCGTCCCCGGCGCGCTCATCTTCTACGAGTCTCCACATCGCATCGTGGCGACGCTCGAGGCCGTGGCCGAGGTCTTTCCCCAGCGCGATGTCGCCGTCTGCCGCGAACTCACCAAGCTGCACGAGGAGGTCTTGCGCGGCCCCGCCGCCCAGCTTGCCGAGGAGCTGTGTGCTCGCGGCGAGGTGAAGGGCGAGATTGCGCTGGTCATCGCGCCGCCGAGCGAGGACGAGGAGGTTGGCATCGTGCCGGTTGGAGCCGCAGCGGTAGACCCCGACGAAGCCCTGCGCGAGGACATCCGTGCCGCGCTCGAGGAGGGAGAGCCCGCCTCTGCGGTGGCCAAGCGCCTGTCTCAGAAGTATTCGCGCCGCAAGCGCGATGTCTATGCCATGGTGCTTGATATGCAATAGATGGAGGATATCCAGCCCTTGCGCTAGAATCATCCCCTGTATGCAACGTTTTTCTGGAGGACAAACCCCATGGATCAAAGCAAGCCTTCGTTTTTTATCACGACGCCCATTTACTACGTCAACGCCGATCCGCATCTGGGCACGGCTTATTCCACCATCATCGCCGACGTCCAGGCTCGCTATCGTCGCTCCGCCGGCTATAACGTCAAGTTCCTGACTGGCATGGACGAGCACGGTGAGAAGGTCGCCGAGGCTGCAGCCAAGCACAACATGACGCCGCAGGAGTGGACCGACAGCCAGGCTCCGCACTTCAAGGAGCTTTGGAGCAAGCTCGAGATCTCCAACGACGACTTCATCCGCACCACCGAGCCGCGCCAGCATCACGCCGTGCAGTATCTATGGGAGCGCATGAAGGAGTCCGGCTACCTGTACAAGGGCAGCTATGACGGCTGGTACTGCGTGCCCGACGAGACCTACTTTACCGATACGCAGGTCCAGAAGGGTGACGAGGAGTACGGCAGCGTCGGCCAGCACCTGTGCCCCGATTGCCACCGTCCGCTCGAGCGCGTGCAGGAGGAGTCCTACTTCTTTAAGCTCTCTGCGTTTCAGGACAAGCTGCTCAAGCTCTATGACGAGCACCCCGACTTTGTCGAGCCCGCGTTCCGCATGAACGAGGTGCGCAGCTTTGTCGAGGGCGGCCTTAACGACCTTTCCGTAAGCCGTACAAGCTTTGACTGGGGCATTCAGGTCCCGTTCGACGAGGGCCACGTGACCTACGTGTGGTTCGACGCGCTGCTCAACTATATGACGGCCGTCGGCTACGGTGTCGATACCGATGAGGCCCGTGCCGAGCTGGCCTATCGCTGGCCCGCGCAGTTCCACATCGTGGGCAAGGACATTATCCGCTTCCACTGCGTCATTTGGCCTGCCATGCTCATGGCCATCGGCGAAGCCCTGCCCGAGCACGTCTTTGCTCACGGCTTCCTGACCGTGCGCAATGCCGAGACCGGCAAGGCCGAGAAAATGTCCAAGAGCCGTGGTAACGCCATTGCTCCGCAAGACGTTATCGACATGCTGGGCGTCGAGGGCTATCGCTACTACTTTATGACCGACGTGGTGCCCGGCACCGACGGCGCCATCAGCTTCGAGCGCATGGAGCAGGTCTACAACGCCGATCTGGCCAACAGCTGGGGCAACCTTATCTCGCGTTCGCTCAACATGAGCGGCAAGTACTTTGACGGCTGTGCACCTGCCAAGCCTGCATCGTTCGATGCGTTCGACAACCCGCTGGCAAAGATCGTCGACGGCCTGGCCGAGCGCTACATGGCCAAGATGGACGTGCTGGATTACGGCGGAGCTAAGGACGAGGTCATGGAGCTCATCCACGCCGCTAACCATTACATCGAGGACTCCGAGCCTTGGGCGCTTGCCAAGGATGAGGCCAAGGCCGACGAGCTGGCGTTTGTGATCTACAACCTGCTCGAGGCCATCCGCATCGCCGCTCACCTGCTGATGCCGCTCATGCCCCAGACTTCTGCCGAGGCTCTGCGTCGCCTGTCGTGCGAGGACGAGGCCGCGAGCGACGACCTCAAGGGCATTTGCGCTTGGGGCCTGCTTGCCGGCGGTCAGCCCGTCGAGAAGGGCGAGCCGCTGTTCCCGCGTCTTGGCTAAGACGCCGCGCGAGTGCCATATCGGCAATTTGCTGTGTAACGGTAAGGGCATGGCCGCAACGGTCCATGCCCTTTTGCTTTACGATGCAGCCGCCATGTTAAGGAGGCAACCATGACAACTTCGCCTTTGGCAAACCCCACGGCAACGAGGGAGCTGCTAGAGGAGTTTGGCCTTGCGACCAAGCATCGCCTGGGCCAAAACTTCCTGATCGACAACCATGTGATCGAACGTATCTGTGAGCTCGCTGAGCTTGCGGGCGATGAGCGCGTGCTCGAGGTCGGCCCGGGTTGCGGCACGCTGACGTTGGCCCTGCTGCAGGAGGCGGCGTGCGTTACGTCGATTGAGGCCGATCCCGAGCTTGAGCCGGTGCTTGACGCCCACGCCGCCGACTATGCCAACTTCCGCTTTATCATGGGCGATGCGCTCAAGGTGACGCCGGAGCAGATTGAGCAGGCCGCCGGTGGTGAGCCCACGGTGTTTGTCGCTAATCTGCCCTACAACGTGGCGGCGACGATCATCCTTCAGTTCTTCCAGACGATGCCCGCGCTTAAGCGCGCTGTCGTCATGGTGCAAAGGGAAGTTGCAGATCGTATTGCCGCAACGCCGGGCAACAAGACTTATGGCGGCTACACGGCAAAGCTTGGCTTGTATGCGCAGGTGACGGGGCGCTTTGAGGTGCCGCCGCGCTGCTTTATGCCGGCGCCGCATGTGGATTCTGCCGTCGTGCGCATCGATCGCGTTGACGGCGTGGTGCCCGAGGGCATCGACCGTGAGTTTGTGGCCCGTGTGATCGACGCTGCGTTTGCCCAGCGCCGCAAGACCATCCGCAATTCCATGAGCGCCAACGGCTTTGCCAAGGATGTTCTCGATGCTGCCTTTGAGGATTGCGGTATCGCACCTACCACGCGCGCCGAGACGCTCGACGTCGCCGCCTTTGTGCGCTTGGCTCAGGAGCTTTCCCATGACGCCTAATGCCGGACGCGTGACGTTTACAAAAAAGAAGAAAACGGTGGCCTGCCCGGTGCCGCTGGCGCCGCTTGCCGATACGCATGCGCACCTGCTCTCATTTTGGAGCAAGGAAGTGCCCGAGACGCTCGAGCGTGCCAAGGAAGCGGGCATTGACTTGTTGGTGACGGTCTTCGACCCCATTGCCGATAAGCGCAGCGTGACGGACTATAGCGACTGGCTGGTTCGCGAGATTCTGCCGATGCGGGATATTCCACAGATCAAGTATCTTGCCGGTGTGCATCCGTATGGCGCGCCCGACTACACCGATAACATCCATGCCCAGATTGTGACTGCACTCGATGATTCCCTATGCGTTGGCATTGGCGAGATCGGTTTGGACTACCACATGGATTACGACGACGATATTGCGCCGGCGCCCCACGACGTGCAGATCGACTGTATGGCGCGCCAACTCGAGGTTGCCGTATGCCGCAATGTGCCGGTAGAGCTGCATCTGCGTCATGAGGACACGGACGAGGAGCGCACCTCGCATGTGGACGCCTACAACGTGTTGCGCGAGGTCGGCGTGCCCCAGGCCGGTTGCGTGCTGCACTGCTTTGGCGAGGACCGAGCCACGATGGAGCGCTTTGTGGATTTGGGTTGTTACATCGCCTATGGCGGAGCGGCTACCTTTAAGCGCAACGACGACGTGCGCGAGGCATTCGCGGCAACCCCGCTCGACCGTATTTTGTTCGAGACGGATTGTCCCTATATGGCGCCGGAGCCCATTCGCGGTCTTGAGTGCGAGCCTGCAATGATTTCCATCACGGCAAACGCGCTGGTCAACGACCGCGTCGATCGTACCGGCGAGGACGCCGAAGCAATCGCTCGGGCCGCTTGGGAAAATGCCTGCAAACTTTTCCAAAAATAGTTCTTGCGTTCGCGGCGGCGCTCCGTTATTCTAATTCCTGCACGCGGGCGTGGCGGAATTGGCAGACGCGTACGGTTCAGGTCCGTATGGGGGCAACCCCATGAAGGTTCAAGTCCTTTCGCCCGCACCATTAAATGAAAGAGCTCCCAGCAATGGGAGCTCTTTTGTTACGGGCCGTTTTTGGCAGATTTGACCTATCGATTTCGCGCGGTAGATGCCCCTGTGGTCAAAAAGCGGCAAATATGAGTACTGGCACGAAAATAGAGACATTTCACGAAGCCATTTTTGCTCATTTTACGCAACAGATGTACGCTAATTTGGTTCAATTTTCAGACGAAATGAAGTAATTTCGATGGCGCGCATTTTTGTGGTGTAAGAGGGAGGGCCGCGTCAGCGCCCCTTGCGCCTAAGGCTATTCCGCCACGCCGTGGCGGTCAAGGACCTCCCTT
>JAIIUG010000084.1:0-8687 GCA_022739635.1 Collinsella sp.
TGCTGTAAAACACCCCCGAGCATATGTTCGAAAACACAATATGTTGTGTTTGCAGCAAAGGCGGGATGCCACCTGTAGAACCACGCCCGCGAACCTCAACCTTCAAGTTGACCTTGAGGCGATTTTTACGTCCCTTTACATGCCGTTCACATCGCCCCCAAACTCCCCCACCCACGGCACACACGGTCCACCACCGCGTCGGTGTCTGGCGAAAAATGGGACGGGCCCCAGATTGCCCATGCGCGCAAAAGTGCGTCTCGGCAATCTGGGGCCCATCCCCCTTACTATGTATAAATATGCAGGTCAGCGGGGTACTAGCGATGTGCCAGCGGATGCGCCGCCAGATAGACCTCGGTCAGTTGCGTGCGGTCGACATGCGTGTAGACCTGCGTGGTCGAAATATCGGCATGGCCCAAAATCTCCTGCAGCACACGCAGGTCGGCACCGCCCGCGAGCATGTGGGTAGCAAAGGAGTGGCGCAAGGTATGGGGATGGAGCCCCACCAGCCCCACCTGACGCCCATACCGCTCGCATATCGCATGCACGGCCTGGCGCGACAGGCGACGTCCGTTCTTATTTAAAAAGACCGCCGAGGTCTCGGTCCCGTGAGCATGGGCGGCCAGGAGCGTGCGCCCGTCACCTATATAGTGTGTCAAGGCGCGAGCCGCGCTTCCCACCAACGGGGATAGACGCTCCTTGGAGCCCTTACCGCGCACCAGGACAAACCCGTCATCGATATGGATATCGCCCACATCGAGCCCAACCAGCTCACTCACGCGCAAGCCGCAACCGTAAAGCACTTCCAAGATGGCATGATCGCGCAGTCCCATCTCGCCCTCGGGAAAGTCTTGATCGAGCAGTGCCGAGACATCCTCCACCGAAAGGTATTCCGGCAGGCGATCTGCCTTTTTGGGCAGGCGCAACGCCGCCGTCGGGTTTTGGGCCACGGCCCCATCGCGCACCAAAAAGGCATGCAGACCCTTCACGGCAGCAAGCGCGCGCTCCACCGAGGCATCGGAATAGCCTCCGTCGCGGCGATCGGCAACAAAGCCCTCCACGACCTGACGGCTCACATCTTCAAAAGACGCAATGTCAGCCCGCTCCAGATAGGCGCAGTACGTCGTCAGGTCACGACGGTATGCCGCAATCGTATTGTGCGCCAAACCCCGCTCGACCGCGAGGTAATCGAGATACTCCCCCGCCGCCACAGCGAGCGACGAGGGAGTAGCTTCGGTATGTTCTTGGTTCGCCGGCACCCTTAGTCCGTAGCGAGGTTCATGGGCGTCACCTGCAGGCGATCGACACCCTCGTGCTGACCGATCGAGGCGCGCACGAACTCGCGGAACAGCGGCTGCGGATTGGTCGGGCGGCTCTTGAACTCGGGATGAGCCTGAGTTGCCACATACCACGGATGCACGTCGCGCGGCAGCTCGACCATCTCGACCAGACGCTCGTCGGGCGAAAGACCCGAGATAACCAGACCGGCATCCTCGAGCTGGTCACGGAAGGCGTTGTTGAACTCAAAGCGGTGACGGTGACGCTCGTAGACGAGCTCCTCGCCATATGCCTCGCGCGCGAGGGTATCGGCGGCAAGCTTGCACGGATAGGCACCCAGACGCATGGTGCCCCCCTTCTCGGTCACGTCCTCCTGCGAGCTCATCAGGTCGATGACACTATACGGGCCATCCGGATCGAACTCGGAAGAGCTGGCACCGGCAAGGCCGACCACGTTGCGGGCGAACTCGCACACGGCTACCTGCATACCCAGGCAAATGCCCAGATACGGAATCTTGTGCTCGCGGGCGAACTCGGCCGCGAGGATCTTGCCCTCCAGGGCGCGCTTGCCAAAGCCGCCAGGGACCAAGATGCCCGAGGCGTCACCCAGGACCTCGGAGACGTTCTGCTCGTCGAGGCTCTCGCCATCGACCAGCTGCACGTCAACGTGGCGATCGTAGAACACACCCGCGTGGTGCAGGGCCTCGATAACCGACAGGTAGGCATCGGGCAGCTGCGTATACTTGCCCACGACGGCGATCTTCACCTTGTCGGCGTGATGGTTGGCGTGATTCTGCTTGCGCAGGAACTCGTTCCACTCGCTCATGTCGCGCTCACGCGGGTCCAGACCCAGACGCTCGCAAATGCGCAGGTCAAAGTCCTGCTCGGCGAGCAGCTGCGGAACATCGTAGATGCTCGCGCAGTCCTCGTTGGTAAAGACGCAGTCGGTGTCGACGTCGCAGAAGCTTGCGATCTTGCCGCGGATGGCATCGTCGATATGGTGATCGGAGCGCAGAACGATAATATCGGGCTGGATACCAAAGCTGCGGAGCTCCTTGACGGAGTGCTGCGTCGGCTTGGTCTTGACCTCGTGGGCGGCGGCGATATAGGGAACGAGCGACACGTGGATGTAGCAGACGTTCTCGGGGCCGGCCTCCTTGCGATACTGACGAATGGCCTCGACAAACGGCTGCGACTCGATGTCACCGATGGTGCCGCCCAACTCAGTGATGACCACGTCGGAGCCGGTCTGCTCCTCAATACGACGGAACTTATCCTTAATGGCGTTCGTGACGTGCGGAATCACCTGCACGGTGCCGCCCAAAAAGTCACCGCGACGTTCACGGGCGATCAGGCTCTTATAGATGGCACCAGTCGTAAAGTTGGAATCGCGGGTCAGGTTCTCGTCAATAAAGCGCTCGTAGTGGCCCAGGTCCAGATCGGACTCGTAGCCATCCTCGGTCACAAAGACCTCGCCATGCTGGAACGGGCTCATGGTGCCGGGGTCGACGTTCAGATACGGGTCGGCCTTTTGCATCGTTACCTTGTAGCCGCGCGACTTGAGCAGACGGCCCAGCGAGGCCGCGGTAATACCCTTGCCCAGAGACGAAACCACGCCGCCGGTCACGAACACATGCTTGGTCATATTGAGTTACCTGCGCTTCCCGTAGAAGTTGTCCATACACATCTTACGGGTCTTCATTGTAATACTCGCGAAGCGCGCCGCACACAATTTTTCTTACGCGCAATCGCATTTCTCCATCTCGAAACAAAACGCCGCCCAGTTGCCCAGGCGGCGTCGTTTCCACTATGAATGTGCGCTGTTATCGATCGGCGATTTCGTCCTTGATCAAGTCCTGCACGAGCATACCAGCACGGATGCCCTCTAGATACCATTCGCCACGCTCCGTAAGACAAATACCATTTGCGAGCTGGCCGCCGTCGTCGCTGTAGCGCGAGACGACCTCAATGATGTCTTCGGATTCCAAGCGCTCAATTGCCGCGCGGGCGCGATACGGAGACACCCCCACACGCTCGGCAAGCGTCTTTCGCGAAAAGCCATAAAATCCGCCGTTGTCTTCGGACTGCTGTGCGATCTCCATCAGCACCTGCACCTCGACACGCTTCATATCGTTGACACTCGCACGACCCTTGCCAGCCATGGCAGCCTCCTCAAACCGAGCACGGGCATCACTTGCACCGTGCGCGACCGGCACACCCCATGATGGCCGGCAACATCCATCACGCGGCATCCCCGCAAAAGGATGAAACAATTAGGGTTATTGTATACCGCCCAAATCACTTATAGGCAGGTAAACGGGCTAATTTTAGGTTAAACGGTAGCTTTTGTTGATAAAAGGGGCACACCGAATGTATACCCGATGCGCCCCTTTCAGACCAATTTCTCCAGGCTTAGCGGTGGAAGAAGCCACGGCGCTCGAACTTGGGCTCGCAGCACACGTTGATGCCCAGTTTGCGCAACACCGTCTCGTCCGTCGGCGAGATGATCACGCTAAAGAAGGCATCGCAGCCGCGCAGCTGCTCCAAGCCCGAAAGGACGCGGGCCGCCGTCTCGCTCGTTGCCGAGGTGATCGAGAGCGCCATAAGCGTCTCGTCGGTGTGCAGGCGCGGGTTCTTGCTACCCAGGAAATGCGTCTTGAGCTTGCTGATAGGCTCGATCGCCTCATCGCTAATGACCTCGAGCTCAAGGTCAACGCCCGAGACATGCTTAAGTGCGTTCATGATGAGCGAGCTCGCGGCGCCCAGGCGCGTGGAAGTCTTGCCGGTCACCACGGAGCCATCGGGCATGACCATGGCGCCTACGGGGCCACCCGTCAGCTGCTCCCTGGTAAGGGCGGCCGAGCGTGCCGGCGAGTAATTCTTGTCGATACCAGCCTTCTTCATAATGATCTTGAGACGGTCGACTTGCTCATCGCCCACGCCGGTACGGCGCACATTTTCGACCGCGGTAAAGTAGCGGCGGACGATCTCCATCTTGGAAGCGTCGCGGCAGGCATCGTCATCGGTAATGGCAAAACCGACCATATTGACGCCCATGTCCGTGGGGCTCTGGTAGGGGCTCTTGCCCAGGATCTTTTCCATCAGAGCACGGACCACCGGGAAGGCCTCGACGTCACGGTTGTAGTTGACCGTGGTCTTGTTGTAGGCCTCCAAGTGGAAGGAGTCGATGATATTGGCATCGTCGAGGTCGGCCGTGGCGGCCTCATAGGCGATGTTGACCGGATGCGTGAGGGGCAGATTCCAGACCGGGAAAGTCTCGAACTTGGCATAGCCGGCGGCGGTGCCGTGCTTGTGCTCGTGATAGAGCTGAGACAGGCAGGTGGCGAGCTTGCCCGAGCCGGGGCCGGGAGCGGTGACCACAACGAGCGGACGAGTGGTCTCGACAAACTCGTTCTTGCCATAGCCGTCGTCGGACACGATCAGGTCGACGTCATGCGGATAGCCCTCGATGGGATAGTGCAGCTTGGCAGGAATGCCGAGCGCGTTCAGGCGATTGCGGAACACATCGGCGGCGGGCTGGCCGGCGTACTGGGTGATAACCACGGCCGCGACAGCAAAACCGTTGCCGCGGAACAGGTCGACCAGGCGCAAAACGTCCTCGTCATAGGTAATACCCAGGTCACCACGGGCCTTATTCTTCTCGATGTGGTTCGCGTTAATGGCGATGATGACCTCGACGTCGTCGGCTATGCTCTTGAGCATGCGAAACTTGCTGTCCGGCTCAAAACCCGGCAGCACGCGGCTCGCGTGATAGTCGTCAAACAGCTTGCCGCCAAACTCCAAATACAGCTTGCCGCCAAACTGCGAGATGCGCTCCTTAATATGAGCGGCCTGCAGCTCGATATACTTCGCGTTGTCGAAACCCTGACGCATGTATGGCTCCCGTCCCGTTTCCATTTAATGTCTTAGGCGATTATAACGGAGCAAGCCCTCCCCAACACCCAAGCAATCAACGGGCATCAACCAAACACGCGCTCGATAAGTTGCGGTGGAATAGTTCCCGCTTAGTCCCTCAGGACACACAAACAGGAACTATTCCACCGCAACTTCCCCTTTTTGGTGCAAGCTAACCTGACCCCTTTGCATCAATAATGGAAACATCGCAGGTGGAGCATAAGTCAGCGAGCGCCCGCCAGAGCGAGCAAGGTGACGTGAAAGAGGAGGGAATGGCGCGAAGCAACCTGACACCTTTGCACCAACGATGGCAGCGTCGCAGGTTGAGCATAAGTCAGCGAACGGGCACCAGAGCGAACAAATTGGCATGAAAAGAGGCCGGCATAGACCTTTTGGTCATGCCGGCCTCTTTGAATGACAAGTTGTCGCTCTGGTGCCCGTGCAGCGTCGACCGGTTCCGGCGTTTGGTAAAACGCCGGAACGCAAGTCGCCCCCTCCCGCGCACGGAACGGGAGGGGGCTAAAGGTAGGAGTCTACCGGTGGGGTTACCCCACCGGACAGACGATGACCAGGTGATCCGTTATAGGATCGTCATGGTTTCCGTGGGGTACCCAGGGGGTACTTAGATCATCACGCAAGCGATGGTCAGGATGATGGCGCAGACGATGGAGAGAGCGACGATGAGCTTAAGAGCAAACTTGAGCCAGGTCGTCCACTCGATCTTGGCCAGGGCGAGACCGCCCATGATGGCGCCGGAGGTCGGGGTGAACAGGTTCACGATGCCGATGGCGGCGGAGTAGATCATGACCATGACCTCGGGCGAGAAGCCGAGCTTGACAGCCAGCGGTCCCATGATGGGCATGGACACGGTAGCCATACCAGAGGTCGAGGGGATCAGGAAGGACAGGCCGAAGTAGACCAGGAAGCTCATGGGAGCGAAGATCACGCCGGACAGGCCAGACAGAGCATTGGCGGCAGCGTCGAGGACGTAGACGTCGAGGCCGGTGCTAGCCATGAGGACGGAGATACCACGGGCAAGAGCGATGACGAGGACAACGGACATCATGTCGGCAGCGCCGGTGATGAAGGTGTTGACGATCTGCTTCTCGGACAGGCCGCCGATAATACCGATCAGGACAGCCATGAGGAAGAACCAGGTGGAAGCCTCGTCGAAGTACCACTGGCCAATGGGCAGGCCGGTGATCAGGGCAGACCAGCCCTGAACGATGGCGTTACCGTCGGCGTCATAGACAGCGCCAGCATCGAAGAAGTTGGCGACGCCCTCGTTGAGGTCGGCCAGCGGGATGAAGCCGACAATCATGACGACGAAGGTGAAGGCAAAGGCGATCAGAACACCCTTCTGACGACCGGTGAGCTTGACCTCCTTGTGAACCTCGGAAGCAGCCTTGCCGTGAGTCTCTTCGGCATCCTTGAGCTCCTGCATCGAAAGGATGGTGGAACCCTTGTCAGCCTTGACCTTCTTGGCATAGCTCATGACGAAGACGATGGACATGGCGGTGGTGACAATCCACAGGACGGCACCGAGGCCGATGATGATGGACTGGTTGACCTCAATGCCAACGCCGGTCAGAGCGTCGACGGCAGCGCCGACGGCAAACGGGTTAACCGTGGAGCCGAGGCAGCCGCAGCCAGCGCCGAGCAGGACGGTAGCGGCGCCGACCATGGGGTCGAAGCCAGCAGCCATCATGGTAGCGGCGAGAAGGGCGTAGAAGGGAACGGTCTCCTCGCACATACCATAGGTGGTACCACCGAGGGAGAAGATGAACATCAGCACGGGAATGAGCATAATCTCATTGCCCTTAAGCTTCTGCACCAGAACGGCAATGCCGTTGTCCAGGGCGCCGGTTTCGGTCATCATGCCGAGGAAGCCGCCGAGGATCATAACGAAGAGGCAGACGGGCAGAGCGTCAGCGAAGCCCTTGACCGGGGCGGTGCAGAAATCGCTCAGGCGGGCAGCGGTAACCGCGCCACCGGACGTACCGGAGACGATAACGGTAATAACCGCAACGATTGCCAGCAGAGCAAGAAGAATGGTGAACGATGAAGGCATACCGCGCTTTTTCTTAGCGGTCTCAGTCATAGTTCTCATCCCCCCTTCATAAATCATTTACTGATCTCGCCCGAAGCGGCTCTTCCGTGCCGTGCATGTCGCTCGGTGCGAGATTTTTACCAGACAAAAGCGCTCGGGGTGCGCAGCAATGCACCCCAAGCGAGATGCTAGATGCTCTTACTTGAGCGTAGCGTACATGACAGCCTTGATGGTGTGCATGCGGTTCTCGGCCTCGTCGAAGACCTTGGAAGCGGGGCTCTCGAAGACCTCGTCGGTGACCTCCTGCTCGGTGATGCCGAACTGCTCGCACTTCTCGGCGCCAATCGTGGTGTTGGTGTCGTGGAAGCTGGGCAGGCAGTGCAGGAAGATAGCGCCCGGGTTGGCCATAGCCATGACCTCGGAGGTAACACGATACGGGGTGAGCTGAGCGATGCGCTCGGCCCAGACCTCGTCGGGCTCGCCCATGGAGACCCAAACGTCGGTGTAGAGAACGTCGGCACCGGTGACGCCGTCCTTGACGTCGGTGGTCAGCTTGATGGTGCAGCCGTTGGCCTCGGCGATGGGCTTGCAGGCCTCGATAACGTCGTCAGCGGGCATGCACTCCTCGGGGCCGCAGGCCACGAAGTTCATGCCGAGCTTGGAGCAGACGACCATGAGGGAGCGAGCGACGTTGTTCTTGCAGTCGCCCATGAAGACGAGGGTCTTGCCCTTGATGTCGTAGTTGAAGTTCTCCTGGACGGTCAGGATGTCGGCGAGCATCTGGGTGGGGTGCCACTCAGTGGTCAGGCCGTTCCACACGGGCACGCCGGACTTAGCGGCGAGCTCCTCGACGTCGTCCTGGGCAAAGCCACGGAACTCGATGCCGTCATACATGCGGCCGAGAACGCGGGCGGTATCCTCGATGGACTCCTTCTTGCCCATCTGCGACGAACCCGGGTCGAGGTAGGTGACGCCCATGCCCAGATCCATGCCGCCGACCTCGAAGGCGCAGCGGGTACGAGTGGAGGTCTTCTGGAAGAGCAGGACGATGTTCTTGCCCTCGAGATAGCGGTGCGGAACGCCAGCGCGCTTCATGTCCTTGAAGTTCTTGGAGAGCTTGAGCAGGTACTCGATCTCCTCGGTGGTGAGGTCGAGGAGCTTGAGGAAGCTACGGCCGGAGAGGTTAACACCCATGGTTCGTTTCCTTTCGAAGAAATGAATTACGTAAGTATTAGTGATGCCCGTTTGACGGGCGAAACCGGTGCGGTTGTAGGGGGACCGCACCGGAAACGGAAAGACTTAGAGGTCCTCGCGCCAGAAGGGCATGCTCATGCAGCGCGGGCCGCCACGGCCGCGGGAGAGCTCGGCGGAGGGCACGACGAGAAGGTCCAGGCCCTCCTTGTACAGCACGTCGTTGGTGACGGTGTTGCGGGCGTAGACGCAGATC
>JAIIUG010000085.1:0-8629 GCA_022739635.1 Collinsella sp.
GCGTCGGCGAGCGCGAGCTCGACCTCGCCCATCAGGCTGCGGTCATACTCCGCACCCAGCTCGGGCTTGGAGATATGCGCGGCTCGGGCGTAGGCAGTCGCCAGGTTGTCGAAGGTCTCGGCGTCGTTCTTGCGGGCCTCGTCGAGGGCGGCGCAGCGGGCGAAGAAGACCGACGGGGCAATGATGTGCACCGCGGATACGGCGGCGACGGTATCGGCCGGGATCTTCTCGTCACGGGCCATGCTCACCAGACGGCCGTGGAAGAAGTCGCGAACCTGCTGGGAGACCGCGGCGGCGTCAAACTCAATGCCCTGCTCGCTGTAGAGCTCGAGTGCAAAGTCGATGAGCGACGTGGGGTCGATCGGCAGACGATCGCGCAGGATGTTGATGATGCCGATAGCGGCGCGACGCAGCGCGTACGGGTCGGAAGAGCCGGTCGGGGGCTCGCCGATGGAAAAAATACCGGCAATGGTATCGAGTTTGTCGGCGCAGGCCACGATGCAGCCAGCGGTGCCCTCGGGCAGCTCGTCGCCGGCAAAGCGGGGACGATAGTGATCGCGAATGGCGTGGGCGACCTCGTCGTTCTCCCCCATCGCGGAGGCATAATAACCGCCCATCACGCCCTGCTGGCTCGTGAACTCGACGACGGCGTTGGAAACCAGGTCGGCCTTGCACAGATGTGCGGCGCGGCCGGCATCAGCGGCCAGATGGGCACCCAGGTGAGCCTCGCGGGCAATAGCGAGCGCGAGCTGCTCAATACGCTCGGACTTGGCAAGCACGCTGCCGAGCTTCTCCTGGAAGGCGACCTTGGCCAGGCGCTCACGGAACTCGTCGAGGGAGATCTTCAGATCCTCCTCGTAGAAGAACTTGGCGTCGTCCAGACGGGCGCGCACGACGCGCTCGTTGCCGTCAATCACGCGCTCGGCATTCTCGGGCTTGCTGTTGGAGACGACCACGAACTCACGCGTCAGCTTGCCCTCGCTGTCATAAATCGGGAAGTAGCGCTGGTTGGTGAGCATAGACTCGCAGATGATCTCGTGCGGGACCTTGAGGAACTCCTCATCGAAGGTACCGACGAGCACCGTCGGCCACTCGCAGAGATTGATGACCTCCTCGAAGACCTTCTTGGGCGTATCGACGTGGCAGCCAGGACGGGCGGCCTCGACCTCGGCGATACCGGCAAGGATAGCCTCGCGGCGGCGCTCGGCAGAAAGCACACCGGCGTCCTCGAGCACCTGCTCGTAAACAGCGGGGCTGGCGACCACATGGTCACCGGGGCCCAGGACGCGATGGCCGCGCGTGGTGTTGCCGCTCGTCACGTCGGCAAACGACACGGGCACGACGTCCTCGCCCAAAAGGCAGCAGATCCAACGGACCGGACGCACGAACGTCGCGTGCTCGTGGCCCCAGCGCTGGGAGCGGTAGTTGGGCCACTGCAGGCCGGCGATGGTCTTCTCGCACAGGGCCGTCAGGATCGGGGTGGCCGGGGCGGAAGGAATGTTTTTCTCGGCAAAGACGTACTCACGGCCGTCGGTGTCCTCGCGACGAACCAGATTCTCGGCAGCCACACCGCACTTGCGGGCGAAGCCCTGGGCGGCCTTGGTGGCGTTACCGTCAGCGTCGAAGGCGATGTTGGCCGCGGGGCCGCGCTTGACCTCGTGAACCTCATCAGTCGCGGTGGCGACGTCGGCAACGAGCGCAGCCAGGCGACGCGGGCTCGAGATCACACGGACCTCGCCGTGGGCCAGACCGGCCTCGTCGAGACCCTTGGCGATCATGGTGCCAAGCTGCTTGACGGCATTGTTCAACGGTGCGGAGGGCATTTCCTCCGTACCAATTTCAAACAGGAAATCCTTAGCGTCTGCCATGGCTTACGCCACCTCGCCTTCCTGGTCGGCATTCTCGTTGACTCCGGCGACCTCGGCCATATAGGCCTCGCAGCACGCCTTGGCGACGGCGCGGACGCGCAGGATGTAGTTGGCGCGCTCGACTGCGGACAGCGCACCGCGGGCATCAAGCAGGTTGAAGGCATGGCTGCACTTCATGACGCAGTCGTACGCCGGCAGCGGTAGCTTGCGCTCCAGGCAGGAGTGGCACTCGGCCTCATAGTCGTCGAACTTCTGACGCATCATCTCGACGTTGGCGACCTCAAAGTTGTAGGCACTGAACTCGCGCTCGTTCTCCAGGAACACGTCGCCGTAGGTCATGGGCGTGCCGTCGGGCAGGTAGCTCCACACCAAGTCGTAAACCGAGTTGACGCCCTGGGCGTACATGGCGATACGCTCCAGGCCATAGGTGATCTCGACGGGCACGGGGTCGACCTCGATGCCGCCCACCTGCTGGAAGTACGTAAACTGCGTGACCTCCATGCCGTTGAGCCAGACCTCCCAGCCAAGGCCCCAGGCACCGAGCGTCGGGCTCTCCCAGTCGTCCTCGACAAAGCGGACGTCATGGTCGTTGGGGTCCAGGCCAATGGCGGCCAGCGAACCCAGGTAGAGCTCCTGGGCGTTGACCGGCGAGGGCTTGATGAGCACCTGGAACTGATAGTAGTGCTGCATGCGGTTGGGGTTCTCGCCGTAGCGGCCGTCGGCGGGACGGCGGCAGGGCTGCGCATAGCAGGTGCGCCACTCGGCGGGACCGAGCGAGCGCAGCGTGGTCGCGGTATGGAAGGTACCGGCACCGACCTCGGAGTCATAGGGCTGCATAATGACGCAGCCCTGCTCGCCCCAGTACTGCTGGAGGCGCAGGATGATGTCTTGGAAGGAAAGCGATGAAGCGTTCATGCCTCTAATATCCCCTCGTCGAAACGATTACACGGTTAGGTACTGTACTATAGCGGTTTTTAGCCGATAGCGCCGATACGGTTGAGCGGCCAGTAACGCACGAGCGCCACGGCGATCAAGTCGGAGCGGTCGACCGGGCCAAAGTAGCGGGAGTCAGCAGAGTTCTCGCGGTTGTCGCCCATCACCCACACACAGTCGTCAGGGACGGTGTAGGGATAGCTCACCTGAGCGCCGGGGGCTTGGACCGAAAGCGGCCAGCTCATGCCGGTCGTATAGTCTTCGTCGAGCGCCTGGCCGTCGACGACAACCTTGCCGTCCTGCAGGTCGACCGTCTGGCCGGCCGTGGCGATGACGCGCTTTACCAGCACGTCATGCTCGGACGTGGCATCGGGGTTGTGGAACACCACGATATCACCCTGTTTGACGGGCTGCCCGAGCTCAAGCGTCACCTTCTGCGCCAGAATCTGGTCGCCGATCTCGATCGTGGACTCCATGGAACCGGTGGGCACCACAAAGGGTTCGACCACAAACGAGCGAATCAAGAAAGTGGCGACCAGTGCGATCGCGACGACCACAATCCACTCAAACGCACCCTTTAGCACGGAATGCTGCGATGGAACCATTCTCACTCCTCGCTCTGTGAATACGAAGCATCCAGGATCTCCTGCGCGTACGCGCGCTCCTCGGCCGTAAGGCGTGCCGTCTCGATAAGATCGGGACGCCAACGACAGGTACGCTCGATGGCGTTTTTGCGACGCCAGGCATCGACCTTGGCGTGGTCGCCGCTTACGAGCACCGGAGGCACGCCCTCGCCATTGAACTCGGCGGGGCGGGTGTACTGCGCGTACTCGAGCAGGCCGCCGTCCTCGGCGGTCGAGAAGGACTCGTCTACGTTGCTCATCTCGTCGCCCAAAGCTCCGGGGATGAGCCGTACGACGGCATCAGCCACGACCATAGCGGGCAGCTCACCGCCCGTGAGCACGTAGTCGCCAATCGACAGACGCTCATCGGCATACGCATATGCGCGCTCGTCGACGCCCTCGTAACGGCTGCACACAAACAGCAGGCGCTCGCTTTTGAGCAGGCGCTCGGCCACATGCTGCGTAAAGGGCTCCCCGCAGGGGGTGAAGAACACCACGGTGGGCTTGGGACCCTCGGAGCTGATGGCCTCGATTGCCTCGGCAATGGGCTCGACCTTCATGAGCATGCCCTGCCCGCCGCCATACGGCTCGTCATCGACAGTGCGATGGCGATCGTGCGTCCAGTCACGCAGGTTATACGCCTTAAAATCAAAAAGGCCGGCCTTGCGGGCGCGGCCCAAAATCGACGTGGACATGACGGGCTCAAACATCTCGGGAAAGACCGAAAGGGTCTCTATCAGCATGCTGTCCTCCCTACTTGTCCATATCGATCAAGCCGTCCATAACATGGACGGAAATTGTTCCTGTGTCGGGAAGATCGAGCACAACCTGCTCGATCACGGGAATCAGCACCTCGCCGTACCGATCACCCTCGACAACCCAAACATCGTTGGCGGGCGTCGACATGATCTCGACAATCGAGCCAAGCGAACCAAAGCGCTCATCGACCACCTCGCGACCCATAAGGTCGGTATAGGCGGCGTCGAGCGAATCGAGCTCGAAGTCGTCACGATTGGCCAGCACATAGCATCCGGTGATGCCCTCAGCGGCCGTCAAGTCATCTATGCCCTCAAACGAGACCAGATCGCCATCGCCCGTATCGGTGACGGACACGACCGTGCAAAAACGGTCGCGCTTGAGCGCCGGCGGCGTCAAGGCGACACGCATACCCGGCTCCAATACAGAAGGAAGCCCCCGCAGCGGCTGCGCGAGGACCTCCCCCTTCCTTCCGTGCGGCTTGACCACACGGGCGATGTTTTTGTACTGGGACCTCAAGGTCCTAGCCCAGAACCTCTACCTCGACAGCGGTGTCGAGGCGAGCGGCCAGTGCACGGGCGAGCGTGCGAATGGCCTTGATGGTACGGCCGCGACGGCCGATGACCTTAGCGACGTCATCCTCGGCAACCGAAACCTCAATCGTAGAGGCGTCGTCACCATCGATGACCTCGAGGCTCACGGAATCCGGGTCGTCGACGATCTGAACAACGAGATATTCGACGAGATCGGCGATGCGATCTGAGAGCATTGCCTCACCCTCGAGCTGTGCAGCGTCAACCTCAGGCACGATTTACTCCTCGGCGCCCTCAGCGGCCTCAGCGGCAGCCTTAGCGGCCTCGGCCTCTTTGGCGAGCTGCTTCTTGGACTTCTTGACGGCGGTCTCGGTCTTCTCGCCCTCGTTAGCGGCCTTGACCAGAGCGGCGACGGCGTCGGTGAGCTGAGCGCCCTTGGACTGCCAGTCAGCAATCTTCTCGAGGTCGAGGTTGATGGTCTTGGGGGCGGTCATCGGGTTGTAGCGGCCAACCTCCTCGATGATACGACCGTCACGCGGGGCGCGGGAATCGGCGACGACGACACGGTAGTACGGACGCTTCTTAGCGCCGTGACGAGCAAGGCGAATCTTGACTGCCAAAGGAAACTCCTCCAACCAAGCAGCTTTAGGCTGCAACTACAAACAAACAGTTGAACATAATACGCCATCGACGCGGGCAGGTGAAGTCCGTGAGAC
The DNA here is from genome assembly GCA_022739635.1 of Collinsella sp. Classification (GTDB taxonomy): domain Bacteria; phylum Actinomycetota; class Coriobacteriia; order Coriobacteriales; family Coriobacteriaceae; genus Collinsella. The sequence continues at coordinate 5,430 of JAIIUG010000085.1, forward strand.
CAACTTCTTCGGTGTAGTCGAGGGCAAATCCATATCTTAGACAAGAATTCGCGATTTGCAAGCACATACACGCACCCCACATGAGCTGCGCGGTATACTCATGACATGGAAAGACGCGAACATACATACGGTTATGAGGATGCTGCGGGCGTCACGCCGCCGCCCTGGACGGGTCCGGCGGTGGGCCTGATGGACCTCGATGCATTTTTTGCGAGCGTGGAGATGCTCGATCATCCCGAATGGCGCGGCAAACCGCTCATCGTGGGCGGAGACGCCGAATCACGCGGCGTCGTGTCCACGTGCTCGTACGAGGCACGTCGCTTTGGTGTGCATTCTGCCATGGCCTCGGCCGAGGCGCGGCGTCTGTGCCCACAGGCCATTTGGACGCATGGGCATTTCGATCGCTACCACGAGGTCAGCGCGCAGGTCATGGCGATTCTCGCCGACGAGACCCCGCGCGTTGAGCGCGTATCCATCGACGAGGCCTTTATCGATATCACGCCTGGCCGCTTTGCGCCCGAAGACCCGCTACTGGTTGCGCGGCGTATAAGCGACCGCGTGGCGGCGCTGGGAGTGACCTGCTCCATTGGCGTGGGCTGCAACAAGACGGTCGCAAAGATCGCAAGCGAACGGGACAAGCCGTTTGGGCTGACCATCGTGCGCCCCGGAACCGAGCAGCGCTTTTTGGCCGCGCTGCCGGTATCTGCCATGAGCGGAATCGGGCGTTCAGCCGAGGAGCGACTGCGTCGCATGCGCGTCTATACGCTCGGCGAGCTTTCACGCGCGCCAGAGTCCACCCTGGCTGCAATCTTTGGCGTGAATGGCGAGCGCATGCGTCAACGTGCTTTGGGGCTCGAAGTATCCGAGGTCACCAGCCTGGAAGAGGAACGTGAAGTTAAATCGGTGAGCAATGAGCGCACCTTTGCGAAGGATTTGACTGAGCGTGGGGATATCGAGGCGGCGATCGCGCTGCTCGGCGAGTCGGTTGGGCGGCGCCTGCGCCGTCAGGGGCTGACAGGCGGAACCGTAACGCTCAAGCTCAAGTATTCGTATGGCAGCGGACGCACGGCACAGCGCCGCTTGCCCCACCCCACCGACGACGAGAATATCTTTGTGGCCGTAGCGCTCGAGCTGCTCGACAATATCTGGCAAGAAGGCATGCACGTGCGTCTAGCGGGTATCGGCATGAGCGACTTCAACCACCAAGGCGGTATCCAAACCGACCTGTTCTGCGAGATCGATGACCGCGGAGCCCAATCCAGCGACCGCCGCGACCTCTCCGTCGCCATCGACGCCGTCCGAGACAAATTCGGCGACACCGCCCTATCCTTCGGCCGCCAATCCCGCTTCTCCTCCCACTAAGTAGTCAATTTGGGACGGGGCTTTTTTAACTACTTTAGATTGTCAGGGTAGTACGGGGTAGCTAATTTGGGACGGGGCTATTTTAGCTACCCTTCAACTGGTAGCGAATTACCCGGGGCCGGAATATAACTCAACCGATTTATAGGGGTAGCTAAAATAGCCCCGTCCCAAATTAGCTACCCAACCCATACCTGACGCGGTCGCAACACAGACCTCGTCCTAAATGAGCTATTTTTAGACTTTGACCTTTTGTATGGTGCAGTGTCCAATGCCCGTAAGACGTACGATCTGTTTAATCGAAAAGCCCTCGCTCTTCAAAGTGCGAATGCAGGCATCGCGCGTCCCCTTTGGCAAAGCCTTGAGGTGATGAGGCTCGTGCGGCTTAAGAAGCGCCTGCGCAAACTCCAGCGCATCTGTGTCGCTCACATGGACGCCGTCACGGAAGCAATAGCGGTTGGGCTCACCTGAGGTGCTAAAGGCAAAAAATCTCTGAGAGCCACCGAGTAACCCGAGAACGCAATCCGTTTTGCAGATACCCGGATATCCCATATACTCGCGAAAGCTACTCCATCGATACAGCGAAGCGGTCCCAATCCTCGCCTTCGCGGGATTGTCGTGAATGTATCTCACGCAGTTGAGTAGCTGATCATCATCGAGGATCGGCACGCTCTTAAATCGATCCTGGAAAACAGGGCCCTTCCTGCCTGTCTTTGAGTTGAAATACATAGCATACGCCGTCGTAATCGAATGCATGCAATCGCTCAGATGAACATGCTCGTCATCAAGCAGAAGATGAATATGGTTATCCATAAGGCACCACGCGATGACATCCACTTTAAACTTCTGGCATTTCGAAGCAATCAGCCGAATCAGATAGAGCCGATCTTCGTCATCCTCAAATATGAGTTGGTCGGCACATCCCTTTTGTACGACATGGTAAAAGCCATATACAGAGATTTCTCGCGCAGTCCGAGTCATACGCATCCCCTCCTCGACAGATAACAATTACGTTACCCGAGCCAGAGTAGAAAAAAACGTACTGGGAGCTATAAATCGCGATGTTCGGCGAACGGTAGGTAGTAGCTAAAAAAGCCCCGTCCCAAATTAGCTACTTTTGGGCAAAAAGAAAGCCGGGCAGGTGCGGAAAACCGCAACTGCCCGGCGAACGGTAAAGGGTAGTTAAAAAAGCCCCAGCCTAAGCAAAGCTCTAGAGGAGGTTGAGGGGGAGCTGGGGAGCGTCGCCCCAGAGCTTCTCGAGGCGGTAGAAGTCGCGGGCCTCGGGGGTGAAGACATGGACGACGACCGAGCCGTAGTCCATAAGCATCCAGGTCTTCTGCTCGCGGCCCTCGATGGAGAACGGGTGCTCACCGCAAGCCTCGGCGACCTTCTCCTCGATCTCGTCGACGATAGAATCGACCTGACGGTTGTTGGTACCGGTGGCGAGTACAAAGTAGTCGCACACGTCGGAGAGCTCCGTTAGATCGAGCACCTGCACGTCCTCGCCCTTTTTGTCGTAGGCGGCCTGCGCGGCGACGCGGGCGACATCCTCGGCGGCGACACCGCTCGCGGAAAGCGAGGCGGCGGTGCGGTCGGACGTGGCAGCGAAGCTCTTGTGCTCCACACCTTCAAGAATCTGCTCGTCGGTCATGGTCTCGTCGGCCATGGAATACCTCTTTCTAGACACACCCGAGCTAGCGCAGTCGGGCGTAATGGTTGTAAATCGTAATAGCCGTGGGATAAAGATAACGCCCGGACTGGATCACGTAGACCAGACCCTGCGCAAAACAGGAGAAGAACAACTCGTCAAGCGTCGACTCCCCCACCATCTTGCGCAGCGC
>JAIIUG010000008.1:0-44742 GCA_022739635.1 Collinsella sp.
CGGTTCTCAAGGTGCACGCCCCGCGGCTGATCCGGTTCGACCGGGCCGCGCGGCAAGGAGATATATTGCCAGACCGGAGGGCCCCCGCGGGCGGGAATCCCGTACTCCATATTTTGTTCACAAATGAATAGGTCCCTCAGTCGCATCACTGGGGTTAAAACTGAAGCATTGGCTTCTGATATTGGCGATGACCAGCTGTTTTATGAGTATTGAGATATCGGTCATCTCTGGAGCGCTACTTTACTCCAAAGGCATCAGCTATTTGTTTCCCATCGGTAAAAGGCGGGTTTTGTTCGCCAAGCGTTCTTATATATAGATAGATACGGGTTCGAACCCATGAAAGGGCGACAAAAAAAGACGGCCAACCGAAGTTGACCGCTTTCTATTCTATGCTGGAGCATCCAGAGGGTGCTTCCGAACTCGTTTTCTCGCTGCCATTCATGCTTTCGAAGCATCTTTCGACCTTCGCAGTCTCATGTTTTGAGGATCTGCCGTGTTTATCACTGTTATCAATGAGTGTGTGGAAGTGATCCTCATACAGATTCATGCGATCCGCCAGAGAACTGAGAAGTATCTTTCTGCAGCCCTCGTTGTCTATCCTCGTATCTCTCAGGTCTTCCGGAAATTCACAAGCAGTCTTAGGGTCAATTTGTTTCTGCTTTCAGAGACTTGTTTGAGAGTTTTTAAAGACAGTTCAAAACAATAAGCGAGACACCATAAAGCAGAGCAAGATGTGCCGGATAGAAAATGTAGAAGAAATATTTCAGCTTCAGCCCTCGCTTGCCATTATAAAGATTGATAAGCAACAACGAAATTATCGCGGCAGCAACATCAGGAATAAAAATATTAGCTGTAGTGAACTCAAATCCGCCGCCAATTATATGGCATGACGAAAGGAGCACTGCACATACTGCAGCAAAGAACATCTTAGCTTTGCTGTCGTGGAATAAATAGAATGCAGCCACAAGCAGAATGCCATACGCACCGCCATCCAGCTTAGTGTATTCAGCTGCCAGTGCTGTCAAAACAATCAGAGCAATTTCTGCAATGTGCCTCTTCCATTTTGAAAGACTTTGTATCTTTTCCAGAATAATCAAAAAGACCAAGGAAAGCAGGAGCTCATACATAACATTCTGTTGCCGAAGGTCAAATAGCTGCCCGGTTTGAACGAAATCGTATATGGGCTCCGCAATGATTGCGAAGACAAGCATATTTCGCAGGTACTTCTTTATGTCATGAGTATGCAAAAATCCCTCAACTATCAAAAAGCAAAATAAGGGAAATGCAATTCTGCCAAGAACATGAAGCACATCCGAAGCCTCGCTTAGAATCGCCCACTGTTCGTCTGATATCTGATTGTACGATGCGTGAGTCATGATTCCATTGGTCAGGACGATCCTGCTTACATGATCGAGAACCATCGAGATGGCCGCTATTATCTTTAATGTGCTGCCGCTAATTCCGTATCTATCTGTTTTCATTTCTTTTTCCTTTCTTTGGGTGGGCCGTCAGGGGTTCAGCCTGCTCCGCAGACGGCCGCTGCGGCGCTTCGCGCCTTGCGCGCTGCGCTGGCAAACGCTCACGCGTTTACTCAGCTCCGCGCCCCGACGGGTTCGAACCCGTGCACCGGCAACAAAAAAAGCGACCAACCGGAGTCGATCGCTTTCTATTCTATGGTGGGCCGTCAGGGGTTCGAACCCTGGACCTTGGGATTAAAAGTCCCCTGCTCTGCCAGCTGAGCTAACGGCCCGCGGGTGGCATTGTACCACGGTCTGGGACTATTCCCAACTCCATTGGCCGTTCTGGAAAATCACAACTTCACGTCCATCAGGCGTAATGCCCGTAATATCGATGTCGTCCGTACCGATCATAAAATCGACGTGCGTGCTCGAGACGTTAACTCCATGCTCCAGGAGCTCCTCCTTGGACATGTCATACCCACCCTCGATACATTCGGGGAAACCGACACCTAGCGCGAGATGGCAACTAGCGTTCTCGTCATAGAGCGTATCGTAGAACAGAACGCCACTTTCGCGGATCGGCGTATTCTTGGAGATGAGCGCGACCTCGCCCAGACGAGCGGCACCTTCGTCGGTGTCAATGATGCTCGCAAGCGTCGCCTTGCCCACGCGGGCATCGTAGTCCACTACGCGGCCGGCCTCGAACTTAATCCAAAAATCGTCAACCTTGTTACCGTGATGAATGAGCGGCATAGCCGAATACACGATACCGTCGGCACGCATACGATCAGGCGAGGTGAAGACTTCCTCGGTGGGAATATTGGGGAAGAATGGGTGCCCATCGGGCGTCTCGCCCTTGCCGCCGGCCCACTCGTGACCTTTCGTCATGCCAATCGTCAGATCGGTTCCATTTGCCGAGGTGTAATGTAGATAGTCGAAACGATTATCGTTCAGGAAACGCAGATTCTTTTCGAATGCGGCGTCATGGAGTTCCCAGTCGCTCTCCGGGTCCTTGCCATCGGCACGAGCGGTGTGCAGAATCGCATTCCATAGTTTATAGATCGCAACCTCATCCGCATCGCCCGAGAACACCTCGCGAGCCCAGGCAACGACCGGCGCGCCGGCGATGCACCACGGGTTGATGTTGTAGTCCAGCCCACGGCGGAAGACCTTGCACTGCGTATTCCTTGCCTTGGAAGCCGCGGCGGGCTTGGCGGGGTCAATGCCCTTCAGAGCCGCTGGGTCCGCACCCTCGATAAAGATAAAGCAGGCACCGTCCTGGGCCAGGGAATCCAACTGCAGGCGCTTCCACTCGGGCGTCTGCTCAAAATAGCTTTTATCGACATGCTCGTACGTAAGCCTTGTCACGGCATCGTCAGCCCAAATAACCGTCACGTGACCGGCACCGGCGGCATAAGCCTCCGCGACCACCACGCGGGCAAAAGGCGCGCACTCGACCGGAGACTGAACGACAACCTCCTGGCCGGGCTTGACGTTTACGCCCTTGCGGACAACCAGACGCGCATAGTTTTTAATCTTGGGCTCCAGGGCCTTCATGCCCTCCAGAGCTTCTTCGACCGTCAGGGCAGCTCGAATCATGTGCCACTCCATCTATCTATAGAACAGTAAAAAGGCGCGCCGCAAAAACGACGCGCCTTATATCTTAGCGATAAGTATGCATGCAAACGCTACTTCTTCTTGGAGTCCTTTTTGTCCTCCTCGGCAGCTGCGCGCTCGATAAGAGCGTTGAGCTTATTCTCGGACATGCCTTCGGCCTGCGCGCGGTACATGTTGCGCAAGGGACGAATACGAGCGAAGTCATAGATAAAGTCACCCAGGATGATGACATAGGACACAACGATGCCAACCATCTGAACAGGACTGGACACCGTGCCGCCGGGAGCGAAGTAGAGCGAAGCCCAAATTGCCACGACGAGTACCATGCCGATGGCGAGCACGGCCCACCAGATACGACGGCGCTTGGTGTAGTCCTCATCCTGCTTGAGGAGGATATTCGACACCGTGTAGATGCGGTCCTCGCGGGCGCGCTGCTTAGCCTTGCGGGCGCGCTTCTCCTCCTTGGAAAGTCCTTCCAGGTTTTCACCCTTCTCGAGCTCTTTGCGGCGGGCTTTAGACGAAGCCGGCACGACGCGAACGGAGCTCGCTGCCTGGCGGGCGGGTTTAGCAGATGCGGCGGACTTGCGCGCAACCCCGGTAACTTCGTGGGATTGCGTGCGCTTGTTCGTGGCGCTACGGGTACTCACTTATGCGTTCTCCTTCATGCTTGTGAACTGGGAGCCCGTGATGATCTGGAAGGCCTCGCGATAGCGCTCGGACGTGCCATCGATGACCTCGGCGGGCAGGTGCGGGGTCTCCCCCGTCATATCCCAGTTGGCCTTGAGCCAATTGCGGACGAATTGTTTGTCGTAGCTAGGCTGAATCTTGCCCTCCTCGTAGCTGGCGGCGGGCCAGAAACGGCTGGAGTCGGGCGTGAGGCACTCGTCGATCAGCGTAACCTTGCCATCGATGACACCGAACTCGAACTTGGTGTCGGCGATGATGATGCCGCGGGTCGCGGCGTACTCGGCAGCGGCCTTGTAGATCTTGAGGGACAGGTCGCGAATCTGCGTGGCGATGTCCTCACCCACGATCTCGCAGCAACGCTCGAACGAAATGTTCTCGTCGTGGTCGCCGATCTCGGCCTTCGTGGACGGCGTGAACAGCGGCTCGGGGAGCTTGGAGGCCTCGGTCAGACCCTCGGGCAGCTGAATGCCGCAGACGGTGCCGTTCTCGTCATAGGTCTTCTTGCCCGAACCGGTCAGATAGCCGCGGACGATGCACTCGATAGGAATCGTCTGGGCCTTCTTGACCAGCATGGCGCGGCCTGCGAGGTAGTCACGATACTCGGCAAACTCCTCGGGGAAATCCGCCGGGTCGATGGAGACGAGGTGATTGGGAACGATGTCGGCAAACTTATCGAACCAGAATGCCGAGATGCGGTTGAGCACCTCTCCCTTAAACGGAATCTCGTCGGGGAGAATAAAGTCGAACGCAGAAATGCGGTCGGTGGCGACCATCAGCAGGTTTTCACCGGCATCATAGATATCACGAACCTTGCCACGGGAATCCGGACGACGCTCCATCGTTGTCACGTGAGTCACTCCTTACCAAAATACGACAGTAATGCGGGTTCTTTCCCGCACGTTTTCGCAAACTCGGAGCGGCAGGGACGAAACCCCTCCTTCACCGAATAGCGAAAAGCTAGTGCTCCATTGTAGTAGATGCCGCGTCCGCCGTGTGCTCGCGAGGCAGATGAATCGTAAAAGTCGTACCCTTTCCAAGCTCCGACTCCACGGAAATGTAGCCATGATGGCGCTCGACGATCTGTTTAGTCACGGCGAGACCCACGCCCAGGCCACCCGCTTCGCGGGCGCGGCTGGCGTCGGCACGCCAAAAACGACCGAAGATGCGCGACAAATCATCCTTGGCGATACCGATGCCCGTATCCGAAACCGCGATATCGACGTGCTTGCGGTCACTGAGCACCGACACCACGACCCAACCCCCCTCGGGGGTATAGCGCATGGCGTTACTCAAAAGGTTGATGACGCATTGCGTGATCATGTCGGGATCTGCCTCGACAACGTCATCGTGGCCCTGCGTCTCATCCGCAAAGCGCAAGCGCAGGTCACGATCGGCAAACAGTCGCTCCTGGCCATTCACAATCGAACGCACAAACGGCACCATGTCCACCGGCTCCAGGTTGAACGGCGCGGTACTGTTTTCCATGCGCGACAGGTCGAGCATCTGCTGCACCAGACGGGCCAGGCGGCGCGTCTCGGAAGCGACCGTCTCCAGATGCTCGTCGTCGGTGGGATACACACCGTCTTGCATGGCCTCGACCGTTGCAAGCATGGCCATGAGCGGCGTGCGCAGCTCATGAGCCACATCGGAAGTCAGGCGCTTCTCGTGCTTCATGTCCTTTTCGAGTGAGGTGGCCATCTCGTCGAAGGTCTCTCCCAGCTGATCGATCTCATCATCGCCGCGCAAGCCCGTACGAGCGGACAGGTCTCCATCGCGGATCTGCTTGGCGGTGCTGGTAATACGATGAATCGGCTTGGTGAGCATGCGCGACACGAGTGATCCGATAACGACCGAGATGCAGACGGCCACAACCGCAGCAAGGGCCATGGCATTAAAGGTCTTTTCTCTGAATGCTGAGTCTGCCTTGGTGAGCAGGGCATCGGAGCCAATCGCCCACAATTTGACCTGACCCACGTGCTCGCCGGAGGACGTCACGATCTCAACGTTGGCAACACTATTGGAATCGGTGGGAGCAGACGAGACCGGGCTGTGCGATGCCTTCTTTCCGCTCGTACCGTCGGTCGTCGCCTGATTTTCGCGCACATCGGCAGTAGCGCTTGCCGAGGGCCACGAGTCGTCGTAGACGATGACGCCCTTTTTATTGACGACCTGCATGCCAAGATCGTCGGACACCAAGCTCGATGTCGCGACCGCACGCAACTCCCCCGCGGTCCAATTGCCGTTTTCCTCGTACGACGTCGCAAGCTTTTCGGCTGCGGAATTGGCGATTTCGACAATATTGGAGCGCGTGTAATCCGTAAAAACCGTGCCCCATACAACGGAGACTACGCCCACCAGCACCAATACCGTCATGAGCGATGTCAGGGCAAAAGCCAGGGCCATACGCGAGGGATAGCTCATCGTTGGCCGTGAATCGGAACGAGGCGTGTTCCAACTAGCCTTGGAACCCGCCTCGTTCTCCTGCTTATGCTTTTGCCCGATTTCAAAGCGCGCAGGTGTCATATGTGATTTCCTTTATTTCTCGTCCGACTTATCGGTCTTGGTCGGAGCCTCGAAGCGGTAGCCGACACCGTGGACGGTGTAGAGCCACTTGGGCTTCTTGGGGTCGTCGCCCAGCTTGGCGCGAAGGTTCTTCACGTGGCTGTCAATGGTGCGCTCGTAACCCTCAAAGTCGTAGCCGAGCACCTTCTCGACCAGCTCCATGCGGTTGTAGACGCGGCCGGGGTGGCGGGCAAGCGTGGTGAGCAGCTTGAACTCGGAAGCCGTCAGGTCGACTTCCTTGCCCTCGACCAAAATCTTGTGACCCGAGATGTCAATGACCAGATCGCCAAAGTCGAGCACCTCGACGGCCGGCTCATCGGCCTGGTGGGCACGGCGGAACAAGGCGCGTACGCGCGCGACAAGCTCGCGCGGCGAGAACGGCTTGATCAGGTAGTCGTCGGCACCGAGCTCGAGGCCGATAATACGGTCCTCGATCTCGCCCTTGGCCGTCAGCATAATGATTGGGACATCCGAGGTATCGCGAATGGTGCGGCAAACGCGCTCGCCGGGAATCTTAGGGAGCATGAGGTCGAGCACGACCAGGTCGAACTGATGCTTCTCGAACTCCTCGATAGCGGACTGGCCGTCGCCCACGCCCACAACCCAATAGCCCTCGCGCTCGAGATAGGCAGCGACAGCGTCACGGATTGCCTTCTCATCCTCGACCAGCAGAATCTTTTTTGCATCTGAAGCCATAACACGGCCCCCCTGTCTCAATTAGCTAAGAACAAGCTCATTTTAACGCACCTGAGCCCACCGGGTATCGCATGGGTGCGATACCCGGTGGGCGGTACTCATAGTCACAACGCGCTTATTCCCCTGTCGACGCCTTTTTAACCCCTCGGAGACTAAAGAGAGAACAAGCGAGCGGTAACCGTCTCGGGAATTCCCTGGCTGTTGCGCACCGTTGCATACGTTAAGAACGAGTTCGATTTACCCGCCGTAGCAGGATAATCGCCATACTCCAGGGCTCGGTCGGGCGACAGGAGCGAGCCGTAGGTCTTAGCCGAAGTGTCAATCAAAAAATGCGACGCCTGAACTTTAACTAGGTATTTATTTTTCCTTCCCGCGGCGCACGCGAGCGGCTCACGCGAAAGGAAGAGGTACGGCCCGCCCTCGTTACCGATATAGGTGCCCATATTGCCCAGGCTACCCACACCGTTATACGTCGCCTCAATGGAGAACACGAAGGTGTCACCCATATACACGGCCTCGAAAGGCGAAACCGACGAAGGAAGCACCAGCTGAGCTCGCTTCGTGTTGTTGCCGTCAGTCAGGTCGATTGCCGTCATACCGTAATAGACACCCTCATCATTGTGCACGCGGGGCGAGATGGTCAGGATGCCGTCGCTCACACGCGGGGCGGATGCGAAACGGCCCGTCGACTTCCAAATAGTCTCAGGCTTGGACTCGTTGGGCGACTGACGGTAGCAGTACGAATCGTTACTCGTCTTGCTGCCGCCGGACGAGGGCATCTTATACCAGATGACCGACGACCCATACGCTGTGAAGAGCGGCGGATCGTAATTTTCGCCACCGCGATCGAGCTCGACAGCGTTGCCGGTAAGGGAGGAGCCTGCAAGGTTTTGCGCATAGAGCTTCCAAGACGCATTGGCAAAGTCCATCTCGACCCACGCGAACACGCCATCACCCGCACGAACGTCGTAAAACGCATAACCGGTTCCCTCAACGGGATCCTCGATAAGTGTGGTAAGCGAGCCATCGCCCAGGTTGAGCACACCAAGCGTATTGGCATGCAGGGCAGAAGCAGGCGCCATCATCGCGGCAGCGTAGTCGCCATCACAGTAGTACAGCAGCGTGCCCAGCGGCAGCGTCCACGAGGCCGTGGGCTCAAGATCGATATCAACAGCTTCGTACTCATCAGTGATCGAGACAATCTTCGAATCGTCCTTGATAACCTGCGGCTCGCCGGCGGCATCGTCGCTGGTGCCCGTTTTTTTCGAGCAACCGGCAAGCACCGTGGCAGCGCCCGCGGCAGCACCGCCGAGCACAAAGCCACGGCGCGATATTCCATTCTTGATGTGGTCGGCGATACCCATTAGGCGATCTCGGCGCGAGCGGCCTCGATAGCGCGCGTAAGCTGATCGGCGCAAGAGGTCTTTTTCATACCGCAGGTATTACCGGCGAGAACCTCGATTACGCGATCGGCAGGAACACCCTCGACCAGCTTGGAGATTGCCTTGAGATTGCCGTCACAGCCGCCGGTAAACTCAACGCCCAGCACCTTATTGCCGTCATCGGAAAGGTCAAGGTGAATATTGCGAGAGCATACACCCTGAGGCTTGTAGTCAAAACTAATCATTGAGATCCCCTCTCAGAAAGAAATTTCAGACGTCTATTATCCCCGCCTGGACCGACTTATGATCGCAAGCACCGATTCAACATCCTACGATGCGTGGACTCGTGGGGGCAAGATTAGCAGTCCGCACCCTGTGCGTGGACCGTGCGCTTCTCCCGATACATATTGTGGTCGGCGGCACGATATACATCGGCCAGCGTATTTCCAGCCGTCTCGACGGTCGCCACGCCAATCGATGCGCTGACCGTCAGGGCCTCATCGCTTACCGCGGCAAGACCGAGACGAAGATCCCGTTCCAGCCCGAGCGCAGACTCGTTGTCAGTATGGGGGCAAACCAGCAAAAACTCGTCGCCGCCAAGGCGCATCGGCAGATAATCCGCACCAGCCACCCGCCGCAGCACGGACGCCGTCCGTCGCAGCAGTTCATCCCCCATCTCGTGACCATAGATGTCGTTGGTCCGCTTGAGATAATTGCAGTCCAACATAATCACGCTCACGGGCAAGTCCTCGTTTACCAGGCTATCTCCGCGCGATTCAAGATAGTTGCGGTTGCGAAGCCCCGTCAGTTTATCTTGGTATGACAGCTCCTCGGCATGCTTGACCATCGATATGTTGTGCGTCGCCACGACGACCGACTCCAGCCGGCCTTGCTCATCGCGATGCTGGGGGACAACCTGTAGCGAGTACCAAGCGCCTCGACAATCTCGTACCTCGGCAGCCAAGTACGGTACGCCCTCCATACGTTCACGAAGAGTGCTTATATCTACGAGCCCCACGACCGCTTCGCGGCTTTCGGGGCTCACGATATCCCGGCAGACCGTGTCCATAAAGTCATATGCCTCGCTGTGCTCGGCAAATATCTTCGCTATCGCCGGCGACATATTGATCCCCTCGATCTCGAGGGTGTCGAGATGCAAAAGGAAGGTCGAATCGTAGATGGCGCTTATGGCATTGATAATGCCGAGCTGTTTATCCTTTTCGACCAAATTGCGGTGGTTAACGATATTTCGAGCCGACAGCACCACGACCCAAAACGCAAGGCTCACCAAGACGCCAGCAGCGACAAATGTGATCCTGCCAGACATGACCTCAGATTTGGGATACAGCGCAAACAGGCGGTAGTCCTTATACGCCGCACGCACGGCATACCAGGTAGCCCCCCGATATTCGACACGTGTTAGTCCTTCGTCTTTCCAGTCAATTCCACTATCGACGAGAAGTCGAGCAAGGGTTATATCGACGGTCGAATCGTTTGAAGAAACGATTTGTGCATCGCGCATCACGAGCACCGTTGGGCTCTGATGGAATGTGTTGTTCACGAGCACGTCGGCGATCGTGTACGAATAATCATCGGCGGGCTCGGGCGCAAGCGATCGGTACCCCAGCGCTACGCCATCACCGTACGGAACGGCACTCACGGCAAAGTCGACATCGCGACGCTCAACGACGGTGGAGTAGGACACCTTGGAGCCTCGATACATCGATACGACCGACGAACAGGCCAGCTCCTCTCGCCACAGCATCAGCGGATCGCGACCGTCGATATCGTAATGAGCGGCCATATGGCCGTCGGCGTCCATGACCAGCATTCCCGAAAGGTGCTCGGTATGGACGTACTCCTCGACACGATCATCGTTGACCTCAACGCGATCAGGCGGCAAGAACGTCGAAAACGACTCGACCGCGGCATCCAAATTGTGCGTCGCCTCGGTTTTTCTTCCCTGCTCATATCGGTCATATTTTTCGCAGGCGGCCTGTAAAAACACCATGGCTTCCCGGCCAAACCCAAGCGTCTTATCGAGGCAGCGATGCGTGCCGATCGTATACAGCAGGCCCAACAAGACAATGCTGGTCACAACGGCGACAGCCGCGGTAACTAAATGCTTTCGATGCAAGCGGCGCTCATCATTTGTCATGATTCCGCTCCTTGCCTACCTGTCGTCGCCCCCGCCTTGTAACTGTCCACAATGCGCTCAATCGTGCCATCTCGGTCCATGTCGAACAGCACAGTATTGAGGTTTTTGACGTACTCCCCCTCATAGCTGTTCTCAAACGCAACGCCCAGGTCAACTGTCATAACGTTGTCGGCAAACACGCGATAAGCACCGGGATACTGCGCGACGAGCCGGTCGAGCGATTGAACGTCCGCCATCCAACAGTCAACATAACCTTTGACCAGGGCAGCTTTGCAGAGTTCGGCAGAGCCATATGATTTGATGTGCACATCCGGCGAGATCCCTAGGTCCCCGGCAAGCAATCGGCGTTCACTCACCGAACCCGCAATCACCGCAACGGTCTTGCTTCCATCGAGAGACGCCAAACCCTTGATACCACTCGTTTTCTTGGCGGCAACCGAGACTGTCACGGTCAGATACGGCTCAGTCCAGTAATAATCGTCTTCGCGATAATTGGGCGAATAGTCGCACCACAGACAATCGATATCGCCGTTTTTGAGCAGGCGATCGCGATCATTCCAAGATATGTCAACAAATTGCGGTTTGATTCCAGCACGCTTGCAGGCCTCGAGGGCGATATCGATATCGATACCGGCATAATCGCCTGTGGTATCGACATACACATAGGGGTCATTATCCGTAACGCCAATCTTGAGCACCGGGAGATCTCTGTCGGCTTCATTCGAGGAGGAAGAGCTGCTTCGAACGGTATACGTCAGGGCGCCCGCACAGACGGCAACAAGGAGTATGAGCGCGAACGAGACGATGGTGGCCCGCTTGATGCGTCTGGGCACGTGCCCCCTTTCATCGAAACAGCAGTCGAAGTTCATTTTATTACCCGGGCGCATATGCGACAGTAAAAAAAGCGCCTCGCCCAAGACGGGCAAGGCGCCAAAGGTTGAAATGCATCCGCAAGCGGTCGAATTAGGCTAACCCTACTCGAAGCTCAGCTGCTCCAGGCGATCGAAGACCGTGTCAATGCGGGTGAGGAAGTCCCACGGGTCAAAGATCTCGTCGAGCTTCTCCTGGCTGACGGTGCAGCGCGGATCGGCCTCGAGGCGCTCCTTAAAGGTGGGGCCAGAGACACAATCCTGCACCTCGTGCCAGGTGGCCATGGCATTTTCCTGCACGATAGCGTAAGCGTCCTCGCGGGTGATGCCCGTATCGACGAGGGCAAGAAGCACCTTAGAAGAGAAGATGAGGCCGCGGGTCTTGTTGAGGTTGGCCATCATGCGGGCCGGATACAGCTGCAGGCCGTCGATAACGCGGATGAGGCACTGGAACATATGGTCAAGCGCGATGAAGCTATCAGCCTGGGCGACACGCTCGGCAGAAGAGTGCGAAATGTCGCGCTCGTGCCACAGG
Source organism: Collinsella sp. (assembly GCA_022739635.1). Classification (GTDB taxonomy): domain Bacteria; phylum Actinomycetota; class Coriobacteriia; order Coriobacteriales; family Coriobacteriaceae; genus Collinsella. Next base: position 11,967 of record JAIIUG010000008.1, read on the forward strand.
GCAACGTTGTCAAAGGCGACCTGAGCGTTGGACTTCACGACGCGCGACAGGCCGCAGACCTTCTCCATGGTGATGGGGTTGCGCTTGTGCGGCATGGCGGAGCTGCCCTTTTGGCCCTTGCGGAAGGGCTCCTCGGCCTCGAGCGTATCGGTCTTCTGCAGGTTGCGGACCTCGGTCGCGATGCGCTCGCAGGTGGCCGCTGTAGTGGCAAGCACGCCGGCAAGGTAGGCGTGGTGATCGCGGCTGATGACCTGCGTGGACAGCGGGTCGTGAACCAGACCTAGGTGCTCACAGACGTACTCCTCGACGAACGGCTCGATGGAGCTGTAGGTGCCGACGGCACCGGAGATGGCACCGAAGGCAACGTTCTTGCGAGCGTCCTCAAGACGATCGAGATCGCGCTTGAGTTCCCATGCCCAAGAGCCAAACTTCATACCGAAGGTCATCGGCTCGGCATGGATGCCATGAGTGCGGCCGGCGCAGAGCGTATTGCGCTCCTCGAAGGCGCGGCGCTTGCAGATCACGCCGAGCTTCTTGACGTCCTCGATAATCAGGTCACACGCCTGAGTAAGCTGATAGCACAGAGCCGTATCACCCAGGTCGGAGCTGGTCATACCATAGTGAACCCAGCGGCTAGGTTTGGGCTCGCCCTCGGGAACATCGGCGTCGATATATTCCTTCATGTTGGTCAGGAAGGCGATGACATCGTGGCGCGTGACCTCCTCGATCTCGTCAACCTTCGCCTTCTCAAAGTTGGCGTGGTCGCGAATCCACTGGGCCTCTTCTTTGGAAATACCGATCTTGCCGAGCTCCGCCTGAGCCTCGCAGGCCAGGACCTCAATCTCCTGCCAAATGGCGTACTTGTTCTCGAGGGAGAAGATGTGTCCCATCTCCGGGCGGGTATAGCGATCGATCATAGCGGCTCCTTTTTGGTTATTGGCACGTTGGTCGTAACCCAACCATTGTACCGTGCGCGGGCGCGAGTATGGGCAGCAGGCATTAACCTAACATTTTGTGGCATAGAGCGGGCATGAGGACGTCTGCGTATTTGCGAAGCAAATACGCACTGGGCTTCAGGCGACACGCCCGAACCTACGCCCATGCGCGGGCAAAGCGGGCCGAATCCGACGCTCCCGAGGTCTCCCGTGCTCGATGGAGCGGGCAACGGGACATCCGCGTATTTGCTTCGCAAATCCGCACCGGCTGCGGTCGCCTATCGGCGACCTTGCCTGCTCGCTATAAACGCTTCGCGTTTATTTAACGCTCGCACCCTGGCGGGTTCGAGTCCCGGCACTTTATTGAAAAAAGCACGGCACCGTGATGGTGCCGTGCTTGTGCTAATTACTGGAGCGGGCAACGGGACTCGAACCCGCGAGTGTCAGCTTGGGAAGCTGATGCCTTACCACTTGGCGATGCCCGCTTGTGTGTTGGCTAGTATAACGCGGTTGTCTTGTTCGATACAAGGGTGTCGATGCTTGTTTTAGCTGTGGAGAATCGTATGAAAACTGCGCCAATTGTGGAGATGAGGACCTTTGTCTTTCTTTCCTTATCATCTTTTACCTGCGCCTTTATCTGATTGTTGTATTTAAGCTCGATTTGTCAGAAATCGGGCAAGCTTTTGGTCAGCTTCTGGTACTTACCCGCATGAACCATGGCGGTAGCCTCATCCCAAGCGCCGCGGCCTCCCCGTGCGGCGCACGAGGGATAAGGAGCAGCCATGTCCAACGCACCCACGCACTCTGTCCACAGCGCAATCGCAACAGGTCCGCTGCTCCTGCTCCTCTTTTTTCTGATCGGCTGCCTGGCCCCAGGGGCCGCACTCGCCGTCGACGGGAGTGACGCCCTTAATTTCCGCACCATAAGCGACGGTTGCGGCCCCTTCGGTGTCGGTAAATACGAGGCACAGGACACTTCGATTTCGTACTGCATGAATCAAGACTGCCCCGGTCCCAGCAAGCCGGGAGGACCATGGCGCACATATGACCAGGGCTGGACATGGCTCGATGACGAATTTGCCGCCATCGTCTGTCACGGATACCCCTCCAGTACATCCTTTGGCGGCCACAATCTGTCGCCCGATCTCGCCCGTGCCGCCACCCAGATTGCCGTGTGGATGCTCAACGGAACCACGCGGGCCGACGGCACCTATTCGTATACAAATAGCAAGGGAGTTGCCAGGAGCGGTAGGTTTTACGAAAACGCCGAAGCCGTAGCGGCTGCACGTTGGCTCTACGAAAGCGCTAAGTCCGGATCCATTAAGGCGGCCCCACATCGAGCCAGGCGTTATCACGGCCCGGTCTCGGGCGAGGGTCGACACCAGGACATGCTCTATGTTCTGCCCGCCGTCTCCGTATCTTTCCAAAAACAATCGTCCCAGGCTGACATCACCGCCGGTAACGACACCTACAGACTCGGTGGTGCAACCTTCGATATCTTTGAAAGTGCGGGCGATGCACGTGTCGGCACTATCCAGATGGACGAAAACGGGCGTGCACAAGCAACGCTTTTGCCCAATACGGCATATTACCTGGTCGAAACCAAAGCCCCGGCAGGCTATATCCCTCGAGGCGACCGAATAGCCTTCACCACACAAAACAGCGGCGAACATGTCACTGTCAACGAGCAGCCCGGCACCATCACTTTGCGTATTGCAAAAATCGATGCCGCCACGGATGCCGGCGCCCAAGTTGGGGCGTCGCTTGCGGGCGCTGAATTCACCTGCGTCTCGCAATCAACTCCCGGCTGGACTCGCACCCTTACGACCGACGAAAACGGACGGGCGATCCTCAATGACGTTCCTCTGGGCACCTTTACCATCTATGAATCGAAAGCACCCGAGGGCTACCTGATTTCAAACGACTGTTGGAGCTACACCGTCGGTGCCGAGCAGCTCGGAGATACGGGCATCGTTGAGCTCGAAATCCGTATTCCCAACACCCCCATCGCCTTTGACCTTGAAATCTCGAAGTTTAAGGACCATGGCGATAACGATGAGTCCGGCCTTGAGCAGCCGGCGGGAGGCGTCGTTTTTGAAGTTGTCAGCAATAGCTCCCAACAAGTCGTCGGCACGTTGACCACAAACGTTTACGGCTTTGCCTCCACCAAAGACCAGCCCGAAGCGTGGTTTGGAGCAGGCAAGCGACCCGCCGGCGCTCACGGTGCCATTCCCTACGACCGCGCGGGCTACACCGTTCGCGAGGTCGTAGAAACGGTCCCTGAAGGATTTAAGCAAGCAGGGGAATGGACCATCACGGCGGAGCAGACCGCAGACGGCGCCGAGCTTCAGTACATCATTGACAACCACGCCCTATCGACACACCTTCAAATCGTAAAGCGCGATGCTCAGACCGGCGGCACCGTACCACTTGCCGGCTTTAACTTCCAGCTGCTCGACAGCCACCACGAGCCCGTCTCGCAAACATGTTGGTATCCGGCCCACAATGTAATGAATACCTTCACAACCGATACAACCGGCGCCGTCACGCTGCCCGAATCACTTAATCCCGGAACATACTACGTGCACGAGACATCGGCCAAGGAACCGTATCTGCGCGGAGAAGACCTGGAGATAACGATTCCCGCCGACAGAAATCTGACACCGGTCGCCGTCGCCTCGTTCTATGACGACGTCGCAACCGGAAGCATCGAAATCATTAAGACGGATGCTGTAGATGGGCGCACCCTCGCTGGAGCCACGTTTGACATCCGCGCTAGCGGCGACATCGTGCGAACCGACGACAGCATCGTCGCCCTGGATGGCGAAACCGTCGCCACCGTTACAACCGACGAACGGGGGTATGCGCGAGTCGACCATCTTTCGCTGGGATGCGGTACCGCCACCTACGAGGTCGTCGAGACACAAGCGCCCGAAGGATATCTGCTCAACCCAACCCCACATACTGTGAAGTTGTCGTACGCTGACCAGCAAACGCCCGTGATCGAAATGCACCTTGACGTTTCCAACGACTACACCAAGATCGATATCTCCAAAGTCGACGCATGCGGAGGTCAGGAAGTGACAGGCGCCGAGCTTGTCCTCTGCGACTCCAATGGCAACGAAATTGATTCTTGGACTTCATCCGGCAAACCGCACCACATTGAGCACCTTTCACCCGGCACCTACACCCTGCGCGAAACGATGTCCCCGCGTACCTACGACCTTGCCGAAGAGATAACGTTTGAAGTAAAGGCCACGGGAGAAGTTCAAACCATTGCCATGAAGGATGCCCCCATCGAGATCAAGGGAAGCGTCGATAAGCGCCAAGAGATTGCACAGCCAGTCATTAGCAAACTCGTTGCCAACGGCGACGGAAAAAACCGAGCCAAAGCACGGGCCAATACGCAAGGTGCCTTCTGCTATACCATCGACGCCAAAAACGAGTCGAGCACCTGGGTCGACGAGTTAACCATCACCGACGACCTTGAGTGCGCCAAGGATGGCGCAGCGAAACTTGTTGCCGTCGAAACCCCTATTTCGGTCGGTGATCTAAACGGGCTGTGCAACGTGTGGTATCGAACGTCTCCGGCAGGAACAAGCGATACGGGCAAGCAGGTCAATGCAACGCTTGACGACGGGCACAGCAATCCTTGGCTCGAAACGGAGGAGGTTGCAAAGCTGCTTGGCGACGATGCGCGTCTCGTCGATTATGACGGATGGCACCTATGGAAAGCGGATATCCCGACGGACAAGTCCGTCACGCTCGACACGAAAGAGATTGATCTTACAGACGACGCCGTCATCACGGGCATCCGTTTTGAATACGGTGCGGTAGCCGCCGACTTTACGACCAGAAGCGAGGCGGGCTCGTGGACCCGGGATGACCTTAAAGACGAACACGACGATCTTGACGATGCCAAGGCGGCCCTTAACTCGGATGCCCGAGGCGCAGTCGTGCATATGCAGGCAACGTCGTCCTATACGCCCCAAACCGCACTTGCCAACAGTGTGCGCGTCGATCTTTGCCGCAACGGCGGTGGCGATAAACTCGAGGCGCATGATGAGGACCGCGTCATCCAACGATGTGTCCTGCCTCAGAACCTGCCGACAACGGGATCTGTTCCCATCACCGCATGTATCACCGCGCTCCTGACCTCAGGCACTGCAGCCATATGGTTCGCTCGCCTTAGATCAGCCACAAGGAAGCGCTAGCACGATGAAAAAGCGGGCGAGCCAGTCTCCCGGCTCGTCCGCTTTACGCATAAACGATGAATCGGCTATTCAGCAGATGACGAACCGCCATCGATGGCTGCCTGATCGGACTCGGAAATACCGTCGGCACCCAAACTTTGCTCTTGCTCCACCTCTTCGTTCATTGTTGTCTCGGGCGTCGAGCCCTTAACGCCAACGACATACGCGGCCCCAAAGCCCAATGCGATTGCGATCAGGGTCAAGATCAGATAGATGGGCCAATGGCGCTTGATGTACGAAAACACGCTGACTCCTTAGCGGATCTGTCTACGAACGACGAATGACCTCGGTCACGACCTCGGACACCGTAGCGATATTGGTCGGATTGACGTTGTACGGCAGGTCATCCTCGGTGCGAGCGCAGGCAAGGCGCGGGCCGTCCACACCGGCGATCGTAAGGGCGCGACGGCTTGCCTCGAGCGCTGCGGATGCATCGGTTTTTGCATAGGGCATCTCGAACGCACCGCAGTCGACGTGGAACGACTTACACACCTTGCTGACAAGATTCATGATGCGGCGATCGCCCTTAAACAGCTGCTGCTCGCCCTCGACCGTTACCACCGAAAGCCTGCCGGCACCGATAGACTCGAGGTTGATGAAGAACACACCGCGGAGCTTGTCACGATGCGAGGCCAAAAACGCCCTCATGCCGGCGCCGTCGCAATCGGACGCGCCCGTTGCGACGAACCAGATATCGTGGCCGAGCAGCTCATCGTCACCCATGGAGGCAACGGCCGAGAGCATATCCTCGGCAGAAGCACCATCGGAGGAGGTGGCGCCGCCCTTCCAACCGTCGTCGTCATCCTCGAAGTTATCCCACGAGCCAATGCCGCGGCCAGACTTCTTGGCATCGTAATCGTCCTCGACGCCCAGCCAGTCGCTCATGCTGTCCTGCTCGCTCTTCTTTTTGCGACCGAACAAGCCACCCAGGCCACGCTTCTGCGGCTTGGCGCCCGTCGAAGCAGGAGCCGAGATGGTCTCGAGCGGCTGCGCGCCCGAGGAAATGGGCATGGGGGTCGCGACCGGTGCCGATGTGGGCTCGGGGCCCTGCGCCGTCGCAAAGGGATCATTTGTCTGCGCCGAAGGATCGGGAAGGTCGAACAGCGACGTGCGGGACGCGACGTTGGCCTGTTGCATCGAAGGCAGCGACGGATCGGGAACCGAGGCCAGCGGCGACGAAGAGGGTGCAGGCGCGGAGGCCGGATCGGGAATATTCATCTGCTGGCGCGGAGGCACCTGAGACGAAATCTGCGCCATGAGGGAGTCAACCGTCTCGTCCTGCGTGGGAGCGACATTGGCCACCGTAGCGCCGGGGTCGCTCGGCGCGGGCATGGTAAAGACCTGCGTAGAATAAGGCCTGGACACATCCGTCTTGGGAGCCTCGTCAACCGCAGGGGTCTCCCGCTCCATAGCAGGAGCCTCGACCTGCTCGGGTGTGCTGGCCTCAACGGAATCGGCCTCGTCGGCAACCGAATCATCGGCGGCGTCCTGGGCATCATCGGAGATGGGAAGGGGCTCGGCAATTGCGGTGCCCTGCTTCTCAAACGTCATCGTGGCATCAAATGACATGGTGCTATCAACCGGCTGCTGCGCACCAAAGGACGTCGTAGCCTCGGCAACGTCAGCGGACGTCGGCTGCGGAGCCTCAAAGGACGTCGTGGCGTCGGCGACATCGACAGGCTCCGACTGCTCGGCCTCGCTCTGCTCGAACTCCTGTGCCGCACGCTCACGCTCGGCCTCGGCGGCCTGCTGCTGGGCGATGGCCTCCCGCTCGGCGGCCTCGCGGGCAGCGGCGCGCTTTTCCTCAAAGTCGTCGACGAACTTCTTTCCCTTCGCAAAGGCACCCTTAAAGAAGCTAGAAGCGCTGGCACCAATCGAGGAGAACGCGGAAGCGATATCGGCATGGGGCGTTGTCGAGGGAATCTCGGCCGAGAAATCGGTGTCGCTCTCATAGGACACGCGCTGCGGATACTCGTCATAGTCTTCATCGGCGGTCTCGTCTTCAACCTGTGCCGGAGCGGCAGGCGCCAGAATATCAAGACCAGCTGCAGAATCGGGCGCGGGCTTTACGTCAGACTCCGCGGCAGCAACAGGGGCAGCGACCGGCTCAGCGGGAGCAACAACCGTATTGGCTGCGGGCGCAGACTCCTGTGCAACGGGAGCAGGCTCCGGCTCAAACGTCGGCTCCTCGCCCTCTTCGTAATCAAGCGTGCAGGACTCGGGAAGCATGCCGAGCGCACGGATGGCATCCGAACCAAAGCGAATATTGCCGGCGGCATTGCGATAGAGTTTGGGCTCGGGCTCGGCGACTTCGACCACCGCGGGCTCCTCCGCCGGCTCGGCGGTGGACTTTTCCTCGGTGGACACTTCGGCCTGGGCAGTCTGGTCTTGAGCCTCGGGCGCGATAACGCCAATCAGCGTCTCGTCGGCAGAGGCGCCCTCAAAACCATCAATCTGTCCATCAAAAGCCTCTTCCTGCTCGGGCACATCGACAGGCGCCACCGGCTGGCCAAACTCGTCCTCGTCGTAGGAAGGTTCCTCATATTCAATGGTGTTGCCGTAGTCGTTTTGCTGCTGGGCCGCGGCATACTCGGCCGCCGCGCGCGCCATCTCCTCGGCGCGACGCTTCTGCTCGCCAAAATAGGTATCGAATGGAATGTCATCGGGGAACTCGTTTTCGCCCTGATAGGGGGCAACGTTGTCCATGACACCGAGCATGGCGGCAACAGAGGACTTGTTGCACACCGCGCCAGACGTGTAGGGAAGCACAAAACGGTTGGAGATGATATTGGCAGCGTTGGCCAGTGCCACAAGGGAGGCCAGAATCGCGACAACCCACAGCAGCACCTTGAGCACGCCGGGAAGCGGCAGGATACGCAGAACGGCGACAGCCGCGGGCGCGATCGTGGCGACAGGCAGGAGTTTGGCGATAAGCGCGCGATACGGAGCGTAGGGCTCGCGAGCAAGGAGCTCGGCACGGGGGGAATCATAGTGCGCCACCACAACGACCGGGCGGTTGCGCGGAGACGCAAGCGGGCCCGAGGCCTTGTGATAGGCGATGACATTTTGACTCACACCGGTCTTTCCCAGGCGCGAAACCACGGGATGCCCCGTGCGCTCGAGCACATAGAGCACGGCACCGACAATGGCCAGCAAGGTGCCGACCAAGCCGATACCGCCGCCGATGCCCATCAGCAAGGCGCCGGCAAACGCCAGAATACCGGTAACGGCAAACGCCAGCCTGCTGGGCGCGGGAGCATTAAATTCCTGCACCTCGGGGTCAAAGCCGTGGTTGCGGAAAATCTGAGCGATATCCTCGGCAGCCAGGCGCTCTTCTTCACTGCACGCCGGCGTAATGCCGGTGTTCTGCAGCAGGTGGTTAATATAGTTCTGGGTGTTCGCCATGTGCGCTCCACATCCATAATCCGACAAATAGGCCCAATGCATGCACATTAGAACCGTATATAGTCGAAAGTATACCCCGAGCGAGCGCAAACGACCGAATTCGGGCCATCTTAACGCCGCGAGCGGACAAGGATATAGCCTAATCTCCATATCGGACTAAAATCATGGCATCAAACGACCTTCTCATGCGAGGATTCTATGACGGCAAGCGACGCGACCGCGACAATTAAAAAGAGGACACCCGAGCCCGGTTTCGATAAAACGGCTCAGCGTATCCTCAACCTTTTCTTTGTGCTCAACAGTTCTCCCGAACCGCTGACGACCGAGCAAATCGTCCTGGATTCCGATTTGGGATACGGCTCGGGCAATATCGACTCAGACAAGCGCAAGTTCCGCCGCGATCGCGACAAGCTGCTCGAACGCGGCATCGTTATCAGGGAGGTTCGTGCTGCCGGAGCGCAGGAAACCGAGGAGAGCGCGTGGACGATCGACCGCGAGCACACGTTTGCCGCGGGTGGCCTCATCACCGCAGACGACGCCGACATCCTGCTCGATGCCATCGACCAGACACTCGCGGCAGGCTCATCTGCCTTTGCCGCGCCGCTTGCCGACATTCGCTCCAAGATTGCCTACCTCACCGGCCTGTCGACGACAGGAGAGGCACCGATCCGCCGCTCTCCCGCCGTCGATGCGGTATGGAGCGCCTTTGCCGAGCGTTGCGCGCTGCGCTTTTTGTACCAAAACGGACGCGGTGAACAACGCGAGCGGACCGTTTGCGTCTACGGCATGTTCGAGCGCGCGGGTACGGCATACTTCTGCGGCCTCGACAATGCCACCGGCAATATCAGAACATTCCGCTGCGACCGCATCATTCGCGCCTGGAGACCTTCGAAAGCCTACGCCATTCCTGCGGATTTCAACCTCAACGATTACTTATTCTTTGAGTTCGATTTTGCCGACCGCCCACCAGTTGCGGCTACGTTCTCGTTCGCGCGTGAAGCGCAGGCCGATATGATCAACGGTCTCACACGCGAACGAGGCGAACTCATGCGCACCGAAACGGAGTGGACCTGGACCGTTGACGTGCGCGACTTTGAAGCCGCAGCCTCGTTTTGCATGGCCCATGCCATGGATGGCATGAGGCCCGTCGCCCCCGATTCTCTCAAGCAGGCGTGGAATCACCTCATCGAAAGGACGGTGCACGAGCATGCCCGTGCGTAAACTCACCAGCGAGCAAAGGCTCTCGCGCGCCATCGACATCATGGAGGCCCTCTACGCTGCCGGCGAGAACGGCATGACACGAGACGAGCTTTGCAGCCGCTTTGATATCACGGGGGCATCGCTCGACGAGATTCTCGAGATCGTCTCAACACTTGCGGACCGAGAATCGGGCGCACGTATTATCTGCGAACGCCGCGGCGAGTGCGTGGTCCTCACCGGTGATGCGGGGCGCGTGCTACCGCTGCGCCTGAGTGCCGCCGAGGGCGCTGTGCTCAACCATGAACTTGAATCATTGGGGATCGAACCCAAAGCGGCGGCTCGAATACGGCGCGCCCTTCTTCCCAAAAAGCTCGGCTACAACCAGCGCGTCTTTGACACCGTCACCCACGGATCGCACTGGCAGCAGCTGAGCTGCGCCATTCGGGACGGCGTTCGCTGCCGCATCTCGTATCGCTCGATGGATGACACGCAGGCGCGCGAGCGTTTAGTCGACCCCTTGCGCATCACAACAAACGGCGACCAAACGTATCTGATTGCCTGGGATGTCGCGGTCGACGAACAGCGTACCTATCGTATGGATAAAATCGAGGGTCTGGTCTTGACAGACGACTCCGTCGTGCGCCACGCACCGGAGCCCGCGACCCTCCACGACTCCCTCGCCCAGGCGGAGCTGAGCGCGAAGCTTCTCATGCCGCGCGCCTTGGCAGAGCGCCTAGACTGGCCCGGCATCATGTCGATTGAGCCCAATGGGGCGGACAGCTCAACAGTAAACGTGCGCTATGGCTCCGAGCGCTGGCTGTTAAGCCAGGTAATCGCAGCGGGCGGGGCCATCCGCATCTTGGATGACCCCGCCCTGTCAGAGCGTCTATGCGATATGGCAGAATCCCTCGTCTGCCCGCTTTAGCGGCGCCGCTCGTGGCGTGCACGCCACAGCTGTAGATAGTGCCCGATTTGTGCCGATTCGATGCGCTGATAGGAACTCGTGGGCAGCGACGTTAAGAATTTCTTGCCGTAGCCCTTCGTCACCAGGCGCGGGTCGGCCAAGATGAGTACGCCACAATCGGTCGATGAGCGAATGAGGCGGCCGGCGGCCTGCTTGACCTCGAGCACGGCCTCGGGCAGCGAATAGCGCGCCCAGGCGCGGTCTTCGCGCAGATTGCGCTCGCATGAGAGCGGGTCTGTGGGGCTCGAGAACGGCAGCTTGGGGATGATGACGCAGCGCAACGTCTCGCCGCTGGCGTCAAACCCTTCCCAAAAGGCCTTAAGCGCAAAGAGCGACGAGGTCGGTTCGTTGATAAAGCGATCGCGCAGACGGCGAGGAGACGAGTTGCGCTGCTGGCAGTTGAGTTCCAGGCCCGCACGAGCCATCTTGGGCTCGACGCGATCGTACAGCTCCTCCATGTCACGCCTGTTGGTGAACAATGTGAGCACCGAGCCGCCCATGGCAAGATGGGCGTCAACCAGCACGCGCTCGAGCGCCGAAAGATAGCCTTCGCGGTCGCGCGGATCGGGAATATCCCCAGCCACGACCACGGCCATATTCGAATCGAAGTCGTAGCTCGAATCCAAGTGCAGCGACGATGATGTCGAGGCACCGATGCGATCGAGGCCGACGGCGTGGTTAAAGTGCTCAAAGCTCTTGGAAACCGTCATGGTCGCCGATGCAAAGATAGCCGTGTGGACCTCGGGCAGCCACTCGGTTGCCAAGGCCTCGCCAATATCGATGCGCTCCGCGGTCATCGACTCGCCGCCGGCACGCAGCCTGCGATTGACTTGCAGCGAATATACGTAGTGTTCGTCGGTACCGTCGATGATGAGTTTGAGGTTCTCGGCCAGCTCGTGCAGGCGGCGCGAGATATCACCCAGGTCGACAACAACCTCGGGCTTATCGGCGGCAACGGCTTGTACCAGCGCGTCAACGCTCTTGTCAGCTTGTTCCAATGCGTCGATGGCAGTGTAGGCCGACTGTAAGAAATCATGCCAATCATCCGACTCGCGCAGCTCGGGGCCAATCCATAGATTCGCATTGTCATAGCCCCCGCGAGCACGGCGGCCAAGCTCGCGAACGCCGTCAAACACATCGGCAATCGCCATGCTCGCACGTACAACCGTCGACGTCGCCTTGGCGGTAAGACCCAGGTAGAGCGTAGAGCCCTCCGAGGTTGCCAAATCGCGGGAAACCTGGCTCAGCGCACCGGTGCTCGAGCCGCCCAGGCGCTCAAACAGAACGCGCGACTCATCCGCCGACACTACGCGCGCCCATTGACGGCGTGCCTCGCGCTCGATGGAATGGGCCTCATCGATCACCCAGTGACGAATCGGGGGCAAGATTCTGCCCTCGGCCGCAACATTGCGGAACAGCAGGGAATGGTTGGTGACCACCACATCGGCATGTGCCGCGCGACGGCGGGCGCCGTGGACCAGGCATTTATCGGGGAAAAACGGGCATAGGCGACGGGCGCACTCGCGCGACGCCGTCGTAAAGTCGGGACGGTTGACGCTGCGCCAGCGAATGCCGAGCGAGTCGAGGTCGCCATCGGCCGACTGACACACGTACGCCATGATGACCGCGACTGCCGTAAGCGTGTCGGCAGGATCACGCTTAGTCGTAATTTCGACTTGGCCGCGGCTCATGCGCTCAAGCTTGCGCAAGCATGGATAGTGGTCATAGCCTTTGAGGGCGCAAAACGATAGGCCTCCGTCCAGCTGCTCGGCAAGTTTGGGCAGCTCGTGATACATGAGCTGGTCGGCAAGATTGTTCGATTTAGTCGCGATACCAACCGTGATGTTGTTGCGGCGCGCGGCCTCGGCAAAAGGCACCAGATAAGCCATCGATTTGCCGACGCCCGTCCCCGCCTCAATCACGCGATGCGTTCCCGTAACGAGTGCGTCACGGACCTCGAGCGCCATCGCAATCTGCTCATCGCGCGGCTCGTACGTGGGATACATTCGATTAACTAGGCCGCCCGGGGCATAGTCCGCCTCGATTTCCTCGCGGCTCGGCATCTTAAGGACCAGCAGTTCGTCCGCATCAACGCGATCATCGGCCCGATCGGCCTTGAGTACGTCGGCGCGGGCGGCGCTGAGAGAGAAGATGGAACCGGGGTTCTGTCCCGCCAAGAAGGAGAAGATGGGACGATAGGACCAGGGTACGTCGGGGTGCATGTCGTCCAGGCGCGCCATGAGACCCTGAGGCAAGTCGGTGAGCGCCACGAGCAACACGCGCCACACACCACACAAGGCGTCGACATCGGCGTTGGCGCGGTGCGACACCGAGTCGCAGCCAAACAGGTCGGCCATGAAAGACAGCTTATGCGAGGCCAGGCGCGGAAGCGCGATGCGCGACAGCGCCAGCGAATCAATCCAGATGTCACTGACGTTGACGCCGCCCTTGACCGACTCGATAAACGAACGGTCGAAAGTGGCGTTATGTGCGATCACCGGGCAGCCGCCGACAAAATCGGCGAGAGCGGCGACAGCCTCAACGGCCGACGGGGCATCTGCCACATCGGCGTTTGTAATGCTCGTGAGCTCGGTAATCTCGGCGGGAATCAGCTGCTTGGGATGCACGAAGGTATCGAAGCGATCGACAACCTCGCGGCCCGAAAGGCGAGCCGCCGATATCTCGATAAGCTCGTTGTCCTGCACCGAAAGACCCGTGGTCTCGGTGTCGAGGACAATCACATCTTCTTCGATAAGGCCGAAAGACTGCGTTTTGGCGCGTTCGGCAAGCGTGGCATAGGAGTCGATGACAAACTGCGGCGTTCCTGACGAAACCGCGTCCTCGATTAGCATGCAACGCCCGCTCGACGAAGTCCCATGCGAATCAGGCTGTCACAGACCTGCGGGAACGTCATGTCATCGGTGTGGCGAATCTCATCCGGATACAGCGACGTATCGGTCATGCCGGGAATCGTGTTGGTTTCGAGGATAACGGGGCCGTCCTCGCTCACGATAAAGTCGCTGCGCGAGATACCCAGGCAGCCGAGTGCCCTATGGGCAGCACAAGCAAGCTCCTGGGCACGAGCGTAGTTCTCGGGCGAAATCTGTGCCGGAATGCGATGGATGTCCGTAGGATCGACATACTTCACGTCCAGATCGTAGAACTCGCAGTCCTCGGGCTTACGGATCTCGACAATCGGCAGGGCGCGCACGTCATCCTCGCCGTATACGCCGACGGTGATCTCGGTACCCTCGATGCACTTCTCGACCAGTACTTTGTCGCCAAACTCAAACGCCTTGGCGATGGCCGCGGGCAGCTCGGAGGGCTCGTGGACCAGGGAGATGCCATAGCTGGAGCCGTTAACGGCCGGCTTCACAAAGCAGCGCTCGCCACAAACCTCGACAATGTGATCGATATCGACTTCATCGCCCACTTCGAGCGCAAGGCCGGGGGCAATGGGAATGCCCGCCTTGGCGTACAGGAGCTTAGAGACCTCCTTGTCGGCACCGCAGGCGCTCGCGAGCACGCCCGAGGCCGTGTAGGGGATACCCAGGGTCTCCATGGCACCCTGCATGGCACCATCCTCACCGCCGGCGCCGTGCATGGCGATAAATGCCACGTCGAAACCACCGCTCGCCATGGTTACCATAAAATTATCGGCAGCCGTGTCGAGCAGCTTCACCGAAGTGTAGCCGGCCTCCTTCAGGGCCGCCACGACGTTCTTTCCCGAATTGAGCGAGATCTCGCGCTCAGCGGAATGACCGCCCGCCAAGACCGCTACGTGCATGTTCTCTAGGCTTTTACCCGGCATGGGCAGACTCCTCCTCTATAATTTCTGCAGCTGATACCATATTGTAGCGATACCCTCTACGTTTCCCCAAAATCGAAAGGCTTCCATGAATCCCAGGACTAAATCTCAGGACATTCGCAACTTGAGCCAAAACGATATTCGCGAGCTCGTGGCAGAACTCGGCCAGCCCGCTTTCCGCGCGAAGCAGCTCATCGAATGGGTCTTTGAGAAGAACGTTTGTTCGTTTGATGATATGACTAACCTTCCCAAGGCTTTCCGCGAGCAGCTTAAAGAGGCTTTTGCCTTTGACACGCCGACCGAGCTCACCAAGCAGGTTTCCAAAGATGGCTCTCGCAAGTATCTGCTCGAGTACCACGACGGCATTTCCGTCGAGACTGTCGGTATGCCCCGTCGTAACAAGCTTTCCGTCTGCGTTTCCACCCAGGCAGGCTGTGGCATGGGCTGTGCCTTTTGCGCCACCGGCCTTAACGGCCTCAAGCGCTCGCTGACAGCTCAGGAGATCGTCGACCAGGTGCTTCATGTATCCAACGACTTTGGCGAGCGTGCCACGAGCGTTGTCTTCATGGGCCAGGGCGAGCCGTTTGCCAACTACGACGAGGTTCTCAAGGCGTTGCGAATCCTCAACGACCCCGATGGCATCGGTATCGGCGCCCGTCACCTCACCGTCTCTACCAGCGGCGTTATTCCCGGTATTCGCAAATTTGCCGATATCCCCGAGCAGTTCACACTTGCCGTTTCTCTGCATTCCGCCATCCAGTCGACGCGCAATAAGCTCATGCCCGGTGTTAAGAAATACACGCTGCTCCGCCTGCACGAGGCGCTTCAGCTCTACACCGAGAAGACTGGCCGCCGCCCGACCTATGAGTACGCCATGATCGAAGGCGTCAACGATACGAATCCCGAGATGCAGGCACTCTGCGACTTCTGCGAGGGAACGCTGTGCCACGTTAACCTGATTCAGCTTAACGACATCGAGGGCAGCCCGCTCAAGCCGTCTCCAATTCATAAGGTTGAGGATCTTCAGCGCCGCCTTGAGTCTCGTGGCATCGAGACCACGATCCGTAATTCTCGCGGCAATGATATTGATGCCGCATGCGGTCAGCTGAAGCAACGTTTCAAGGTCCAGAAGAACGCATAGGGGAGTCTGTGCCCCATAACGTTTCATGTGAAACATCCGACAGCCCCGGTTGCAGATAATGCAACCGGGGCTGTTTCATTTGTATTCATACTATTGGATTTGATTTACGTAAGCTTAGTTTTTAGCCAAAATAAGGGGTCCTTATCTCATGAATCAGACAAGGACCCCCTCAAAACAGGCGAGTAATTGTTAGGTACCTAATAACCAACATTTTCCCACTGATGGTTAACCCAGTCTTGGTTAATCTTGGGATTCTTAGTCACCTGAGCAGTGCGCATAGCGACATCTTCGGTCATCACATCCATTTTCTTTTTAGATGTATCGACGATATCCTGAGCTCCGCGCAGCAGTCGACCGCGCAGTTCATCATCTGTTGCAAGCTTATACCCCACAAAAGCACCAGCCGCAACGGTGGTTGCCAACGCAATGGCCGCGAGAATCTTATTCTTCATCCTGATCCTCCTGCCCAAATTGAATCATTTCGCCAAGAATACGGGAGAGCTCTTCTTCGTCTTTGAACTCGATTTCAATTTTGTTCTTGCCGCGCGAGCTCTTCACGCGTACGTTCGTGTTGAATACTTGACGAAGTACTCGAGCGGCCTTTTTAAATGACTGAGGTGTTGCTGGTCTCGGAGTCCTTGGCGTCTCTCCGGCAGAAAACAACGGAGCAAGATTTTCTGTCGCTCTAACGGAAAGACCCTCCGCGACAACTTTCTCAGCAAGTCGAATCCTGGCATCTTCATATGGAACTGCGAGAATTGCTCTCGCATGGCCCGCAGTAAGTTTGCCCTCGAAAATCATCTGCTGTACGACTTCTGGAAGATCTAACAAACGAAGTGAATTTGTAATTGCAGAACGAGACTTACTGACAGCCTTTGATAATGCCTCCTGCGTCATGCCGCTGGCATCAATGAGCTGACGATAACCCTTCGCCTCTTCGACGGGATTCAAATCAGAACGCTGAAGATTTTCGATAAGAGCAAGAGCGAGCATTTCCTCATCATTAACTTCTTTAATGATGACAGGCAGTTCTTCAAGACCAGCAAGCTTTGACGCCTGGTAACGACGCTCACCCGCAATAATCTCATAGCCGTTTCCATGTTTGCGAACCAAAAGCGGCTGCAAAACGCCGTGTTCTTGGATTGACTCGCTCAACTCGCGAAGTTCAGTTTCGTTAAAGTGTATTCGAGGCTGATTAGGGTTGGGAACGATATCCTCAATGGGCAGTTTTGTTTCAGAAGCGGCTTTTGAAGCCGATGCAGCCGAACCACCAGTCTCATACTCGGCCTCTGAGACCAAAGCATTGAGTCCACGTCCCAATCCGCCACGTTTCTTTGCACTAGGCACGCTTGATCACCTCTTTTGCAAGGTTCATATACGCTTTTGCACCCTTATTTTGAGGCGCATAGGTAATTACCGGTTCTCCAAAAGACGGAGCTTCGGAAATTTTAACCGTACGAGGGATCAGAGTCTTAAACGCCTTATCACCAAAGTACGATTGAACCTCCTCAACAACCTGATTTGACAGGGAAGTACGCGAGTCATACATGGTCATAAGCACGCCATAGGTATCTAAGCCCTTGTTCAGACGTGATTTGACCATCTTCATTGACTCAAGCAGCTTCGTAACTCCTTCGAGTGCGTAATACTCACACTGGATCGGAATCAAAACGCTGTCTGCTGCGGTCAAAGCGTTGATTGTAAGCAGGCCGAGCGAAGGAGGGCAGTCAATGAAAATAAAATCGAACTCGTCCTGAATCGGTTCAAGCAAATCTTTAAGGCGAGTTTCACGAGCAATTGCGCTTACGAGCTCAATTTCAGCGCCGGCAAGCTGAATTGTAGCCGGAATAACGAATACCTTTTTGCAATTTGTATCAAGAACAAGCGATTCTGCCGGCACATCATTCAACAACGCATCATAGATGCAGTGTTCAAGGTCTTCCTTTTCAATTCCAAATCCACTGGTGCTATTTCCCTGCGGATCAAAATCAACAATTAGTGCCTTGCGACCCTGCTCACCCAGTGCTGCTGCAAGGTTTACAGCCGTCGTTGACTTACCGACACCGCCTTTTTGGTTGATGATTGCAATGATACGCGTGTCTTTTGCGTTCTTCGAACGCTTAACGTCGCGAAATCCCACGGTCCCTCCTGGTGTGTATTAAAGCTGTCAAACGGAGGATGTTTCACGTGAAACATTCCGATTCGATATCAACCGCCATGTTTCACGTGAAACACTGCAAGTTGCTAGTATCCATTATGTTTCACGTGAAACATCTAGGCAAGCGGATTCTTCTTTGCCATGCCATTTGCACGAGGCAATGAAACGGATGCTGGATGACTCTTCTTAAGAACAATGAACTCCCTGTGGCCCAAGCCCTTAGGCAAATCGATTGCGTCATTCAGAAGCAAAGTGAAGCCGCAGATCTTAGCTGCTGACATGCCGGAAGCAAGCTCCTCATCCGATGGATTGCCCTTCGTAATAACAAATAACCCTCCATCCTTGAGATACGGAGCCGCATACTCAACAAGAATTGGTAGAGGGGCCAGTGCGCGGGCGGTTACGACAGAGAACTGCTTCTTATGGCTTCGAGCATATTCTTCAAGGCGATCATGAACTGCATGACCACATTTCAATCCAAGAGCATGAACAAAAGAATTTACAGCATCAACCTTCTTGCCAACAGAGTCAATATAAGTAGCTTTACGATGCGTGGTTATCGTTAATGGAATACCGGGGAAGCCTGCACCTGTTCCCATATCGAGCAAAGCTCCCTCAGGAGCCTTATTGATATAAGGGAGCAAGACAAGTGAGTCGAGGATATGAAGTACCGCAGCATCTTCTACGTTAAGAATACGGGTGAGATTAGTTGTCTTATTTGTTTCTAGAACCAAATCCAAATGCTGAATACATTTCCTTAGCTCAGCATCAGTTACGCTCAAGGAATACTCTTTGCAATAGGAAGTAAGACGACTCAGCATCTGGTCGGCCTGCAGATCTGTAAGTATAAACAACAGAAGCTCCTTTCTGACAAAAATCAGTGTATCGAGAACTTTTGACAAAAAAAGGGGACGTGGAAACCACGCCCCCTTAGCATAAGCTCGAGTAGATTATCGAGCAACAATCACCACATGGCGATCAGGGTCAGAACCCTCGGAATGGGTATCGACGGCATCATTGCCACGAAGTGCAATATGAACCAGTCGGCGCTCATAAGCATTCATGGGCGGAAGCGAAACACTCTTATGAGTACGGATGGCACGCTCGGCGGCAGACTGAGCCATAGAGGCAACCTTGTCCTGACGGCGGCTCTTGTAGCCCTCAACGTCAACCACAACAGGATACCTAAAGCCAAGCTTGCGGCTCACCAGCAAAGAGAACATTACCTGAAGGGCATCAAGGGTGCGACCATGACGACCAATGAGAACAGCAAGATCAGGAGCCGTAACATCCAAAATCAGCTCGCCCTCATCGCCCTCGTACTCATCAATCGGAGAGTTGGCGGCATCGAAGTGCGAAAGGATGGAACGCAGAATGGAAATCGCAACATCGGCAATGGTGTCGAGCTCCTCATCGGTCAGCTCTTCACCGGCCTTGTAGCGCTGTGCAATCTCGGGATAATCGCCCGCAATCTGCGGGGCAACCTCCTCAAGCATATCCTCGATGATCTCTTCAGACATAACGAACTCCAAAAGTTAGGTACCTAAATAAGATTGATATCCCGACTACTTCTTCTTGTGCGGACGCGGCTTCTTCTCGCGACGAGTGACCTCGACCTGCAGCGGGGCGTTCTTAAGACGCTCCTCCTCGTCGGCCTTAGCCTTGTCAATGACCCTCTGCGTCACGAAGATCTGCTGGATAACCTGCCAGGCAGAGGACACATCGTAGTACAGCAGAACGCCGACGGGCAGGCTCCAACCCATCCAAAGCATCATGACGGTCATGACGACGGCCATCATACGCATGCTCTGCGCCTGCTGGCCGGTCTGGTTGCGCGACATATAGAGCTGCGGAATCAGGGTGAGGACGGCAAACAGGATCAGGCAGATCAGCGCAGGCAGAGCAACCATAAAGCCATCGGCAAAAGAGGCGCTCGGCGTGGTGGTCAGGTCGGGCAGGATGTTGAAGAACGAGAACGTACCCTCGTTAAAGTACTGCGGCAGGTTGCGCAGAAGTGTGAACAGGGCAATGAGGACGGGCATCTGAATCAGAAGCGGCAGGCAGCCGGACAGCGGATTGAACTTGTTCTCGCTGTAGAACTTCTGCATTTCCTCGGCCTGGCGCTGGGGATCGTCGGCGTAACGCTCCTGGATCTCGAGCATCTTAGGCTGCAGCACCTGCATGCGGGCCGTCGACTTGGTCGACTTGAGCATGAGCGGCGTCAGCAGCAGACGGATGATGACCACCAGGATGATGATGGACAGGCCCCAGTCGACCGCAAAGGTCTGGATGAGCTTGAGAAGCTCGAAAAGGATGTTAACGATCCAATCCCACATGTAAGTTTTCCTCCGATAGCGAGTGCCCGCTAGGGCACAGGGTCATAACCGCCGACATGCAGGGGATTGCAGCGAGCAATGCGCCTCACGGCAAGCCAGCAGCCTCTCAAAACACCGTACTTCTCAATCGCCTGAACAGCGTATTGCGAGCACGTTGGGTAATAAATGCAGGCGTCAGGTAATAAGGGCGAAATAACCTGTTGATATATGCGAATAGGAGCGATGGCAACACGTCGCAAAACGTGATTGCTCATCGCTCCTCCCCGGCAACGCCGGCGCGTTTCATAAGCGAACGCAATGCCTTGTCCATCTCCTGCGGCGAGGAAACCCTCGTCTTGGGAGTCGCGAACAAGATGATGTCATAACCCGCAACGGGAAATCCACAGCTGCGGGCGGCCTCGCGCATCACACGCTTAGATCGGTTGCGCACGACAGCACAACCGAGTCGTTTAGCACCAACGAAGGCGACCCTTCCGGAGTCGCCTTCGCCAACCGATTCACATATGGTCATTCGAATCAGAGGGTGATTGAAACGACGCCCCTGACTGAACACATGCTCGAAATCTTGCCGAGACTTAATAGTCTTCATGCGAGATGTGTGTATCGCTGCTAGACAGTGAGACGCTTGCGGCCCTTGGCGCGACGACGGGCGAGCACGGCACGACCACCCTTAGTGGCCATACGGGCACGGAAGCCATGGGTCTTGGCACGCTTACGCTTATTAGGCTGATACGTACGCTTCATCTTAAGTTCCTCCTGCTGCATTTCGAGTGTCCGCGGGGCGCGGACGCAGATATAGACACGTGAGCTTGAAGATTGTAGGGAAATCAATGTTCAAATGTCAAGAAATCAAAGGTAAAAGGTTGCAAAGAGTACACGGTTCCCCCATAAGCAGAACCGGCATTTGAGGCAGCAGGCAACTTTTCACGAAATTTCATCGAGTTTTCAACAGGTCGCGTTGGAAATGTTGAGAACTTTTCGTCCGTTTTCCAAAGTTTTCAACAGGTTTTGAAAACTTGTCGAAAGATGAGAAACATTGCGCGGTGAGCTACTATTTGTTCAAAACCTTTTGAAAGATTGCGAGCGGCATGTCTGACGACTTCTACACCATGGTCGATTCCGGTGATCCGGCACCCGACAACGAGCACATCACCGGCGTGCGCGAAAAACGCAACGAGGGTGAGCAGGTCATCGCACAAGCACCAAAGGCCATGTATGCAGCGCGCATCGCGGTCTACGACGACATGCTGTCGACACCGCGTGTCATCGTCATCGAACCGCAAGACGTCCGCACCTACTTGGAAGAGACAACCAACACCGTCTACCAGTGCATGAAAGAGCAGGGAGGACGCATCTCGCTGATGGTTATCCGCGAGATTGTCGAAAACTTCATCCACGCTCATTTTGCAGAGCCCATCATCTCGATTCTCGACGGTGGCGATACCATCCGCTTTGCCGATCAGGGTCCTGGCATCGACGACAAAGAGCGCGCCTTCGATTTTGGCGTAACCAGCGCAAACAGCAAGATGAAACGGTATATCCGCGGTACCGGCGCCGGGTTTCCCATGGTACAGGAGTACTTGGAAAACGCCGGCGGCGCCGTCTCCATCGAGGACAACATGGGCAACGGCACCGTCGTGACGGTAAGTCTGAACCCCAAGCGCGTGCAGGAAATCGAGCGTGCCGGCGGGCGCGGGGCAGCCGTGCGACCCGAAGCAGAGCAGCAGGCATATCCCCTAACCAACACGTTTGCACAGCAGCCTGCGGCGCAGCAGATGCAGCAGCCTGGAAGTTTCCCCATGCAAGACCCCCAGGCACCGCTGGGCAACGCAATGCAAAACATGCCGGAGAGCATAGGCTCGGCAGATCTGGACACAGGCACCGTGCAGCAGGCAGCGGCCATGCCAAACGCCCCGCAAATGGGCTATCAACCGTACCCGCAAGGGTATCCTCCCCAATATATGCCGCAGCAGGGATACGCCCAGCCGTATCCCCAACAGTATCCTCAGGGGTACCAGCAGCCGTACCAACAAATGCCCCAGGCGCAGTACAACCCATGGGCCCAGCAGATGCCTCCGCAGCCTTACCAACAGTGGCCGCAAAGTTTTCAACAACAGCCGCTGCCTATGCAGAGTTCTCAACAACCAGCAGCTCAAATGATGTATCCTAATGCGGCGAATCAATATGCACAGCCACAGCAAAACGTATTTGTGAGCGAGCGCGGCGAAGCGGCGCTGGGCTATCTGGCTCAAAACCAAGAGTGTGGCGCAACCGACCTGGCACGAGCGTTTGGAAACTCAGCGCCCACGTGGTCGCGAACGCTCAACGACTTGGCGCAGGCCGGCTTGGTAATCAAACATGGCCAGAAATATCATCTGACCGAAATAGGCAGCGCTCGCGTGCGAGCCCAAAGCTAAGGAACGGGAGAAACAGTGGACGAGGAAGCAAGCATCATCCTGGGAGATGCCATCGCCTTTTGTCAGCGCGACGGCCAAGATGCACGCCTCATCAATATGCTGGGACAATCGCGCGCCGTGAGCCTGACCGAGGACACTCTGACGATTGAGGCCCCTTCACGCTTTGCCATCGCTCAGCTCAAAAAGCATCAGCCGACCATCGAGGCGTACCTAGAAGAAATCGCCTTTGCACCGATTGCGCTCAATATCGTGGCACCGCAAGGCGCCTCGGCAAATACAGCCCCGGACACTCACCCGGTAGCGACCGCCACCGCAGCGGCGACGCCGGTGCCCGAGGCTCGACGCGACGATGTTTCCCGTGAAACCATGGCGCCGCAGCCGACCGCTTCGTTCGCACCGGCGGTAGAGCCAGCCCCCTCGCCCATCCCGACCGCATCGCATATGCCCGTCGCACACGAGGCGACACCCGGCGAGGAATCGGGCATTGCAATCAAAAACACGTTGTCCGCCGACGATTTCCGCCGCATGATGACCCAAATGAATGGCAGGCCACCGGCGAAAAGCGCGAGTTCGTCCGCAGCGCCGGCAGCACCTTCGGCGGCGGCACCGACGGCAGTCGAGAAAAACGCGGACGGGGCACCCCTCGCAGCGAATTCGAAATTCACGTTTGAAAACTTCGTCTTCGGACCGGAGAACAGCCTTGCCTACCGGTCGGCGCTCAAATTCGCCATGCTTGCAGACACGCCCGGCACCTGCACGTCGCTGTTCATCTACGGCAAATCGGGCCTGGGCAAGACGCACCTGCTGCTCGCCATCAAAAATGAGCTGGCAGAGAAATCGCCCGAGATCAAGGTGAAGTACGCCAACTCGCAGGCATATCTGGACGACTTGATGACGGAATTCGACCGCCAAAAGAAGAGCAACGCCCCCATTATGCAGGCGTACCACGGCGTCGACGTGCTTATCATCGATGACATCCAGAACATCATCGGCAAGCGCGCGAGCGTGGATTACTTCTTCCAGTTGATGGACGAATTCATCCGTAACAACAAGAAGGTCGTGATTGCCGCCGACCGCGCTCCCAAGGACCTTAATATGGACGAGCGCCTGACCAGCCGCTTTAATGCCGGCCTGCTGTGCCTGGTGGCAGAGCCCAGCTACGAGATGAAGTACAAGATTTTGCAGCGTTATTACGAGAACACGATCGCCGCCGCACCCGAGGCGGGCAACGACTCGCTGCTGGCGGCCTACGGGGGCGACGGCGGACATCTGACCGACGCGCACTTTAAACACATGGCCGAGGTCTCGGGCACCAACATTCGCGAGCTCGAGAGCTTTTGCGAGCGTTGCGCCGGTGAAGCGGGCGATCGCGAACGCGAGGGCGGGGAGCTCACCTTTGACGACATCGACGCCATCGCCAACCAGTACTTCGACACATCGGCCAAGAAGATCAACGTGCAGACGGTCCAGTCCGTCATCGAGGAGCAATACGGTGTGACGCACGAGGAACTCATCGGGCCTCGCCGCAACGCCAATATCGCCAAGGCGCGCCATATCGCTATCTACCTGGCGATTGAGATGTGCGAGATGACGACGACGGCCGTGGGCGCCGAGTTTGGCAACCGCAACCACTCGACCGTCAGTACGAGCTATAAAAAGGTTCAGAAGATGATTCAGGAAGACCGGACTGTTACCGAAGACCTCAAGTCGCTGCGCGATAAAATTACACTGCGCTCGTAGGTAAATTGACACAGCTGTTGAAAACTTGTCGAAACGGCGGTTATAAGGTGTCGAAAACTCGAGCCGCGGTGATGAAAAGTTTTGCGCAGGTTTTGAACGTGGAAAACATACCCGATTGCACACAGGTTCCTGTCGATTCTCTTTTTAGGGCTGACCTGCACTTTTAGGAGTAATCAACAGTTTCGTCAGTACTATTACTATTATTAAGATATTTATATCTATAGAAAGGTATTAAAAGATGAAGTTCACCGTCAGCCAGAGCTCGCTTACGCAAGCCATCGGCGTCGTTATGAAAGGCGTCGCTTCGGCATCCACCCTTCCCATTCTGTCGGGCGTGCTCGTTAAGGCACAAGACGGCATCTTGGAATTCCAGACCTCCAACTACACCATCTCGATTCGTCACCGCATCGCGGCTCATGTCGAAGAGGAGGGCGAGATGGTGATTCCCTGTAAGATGCTCTCCAGCATCACCAAGACCCTTCCCGATGCACCGGTCACCTTTGAGCTGTCCGAGCGTCAGGTTTTGATTGGCTGCGAGAAGAGCTCTTTCCGCCTCAACACGCTCGATGCCAACGACTTTCCCGAGTTCCCGGCATACGCCATCGAGAGCGCCGTCGAGCTACCGACTGATATTCTGTCCGAAATGGTAAGTCGCGTATGGCGCGTCACCTCGACTGACAAGGCCCGCCCCATCCTGGGTGGCGTGCACATGAAGGTCGAGAACAACACCGTGCGCCTGGTCGCGACCGACTCCTTCCGACTGGCCGTGTGCGATACGCAGGTCGAGACCTCGACCCTCGAAGGTTCCTTTGAGCTCAACGTGCCTGCCGACGCCTTCAACGACGCGCTGAGCATCATGGCGAGTCAGGCTACCATCATGATCGGCGCCACCGACACCCAGGTTGTCTTTGAGGCCGGCAACACCACCTACGTGTCGCGCCGCATCGAGGGCGTATATCCCAATTACAAGCAGCTCATCCCCGATTCGTGCGTGACGAGCGTCAAGATCGACGTGGCCGCCTTTAACGCCGCCCTTAAGCGTGTGGCCGTTATCGCGAGCGCCAACCCCGCTGTCAAGTTTGAGATTGACGTCGAGAACGGCCAGATGGGCCTGTCCTCCATTTCCAACGACCAGGATCTGGCGCAGGAGACGATCGATGTCGAGGCCGAGGGCGAGTCGGGCACCATCGCCTTCAACTACCACTACATCTTTGGCTGCCTCAATGCCCTGTCCAAGGAGAAGGAGATCACGCTGGAGCTCAAGAGCTATTCGCAGGCTGGCATCTTCAAGTCCTATGACAAGATCAACTACCTGTACCTGGTCATGCCGGTACGCATCTAGCACTGCCCATGACCATGTTTGCACGCGATCTTTCCGTTGCGCGCTATCGCAGCTTCGACAGTTACCGCCTTGCCCTGAGCGACGGTGTGACCGTGCTCGCAGGCCCCAACGCGGCGGGAAAGACCAACCTCATAGAGGCGCTGCAGCTGCTGACGAGTGGCGCCTCGTTTAGGCATCCGACCGCAGCAGAGCTCGTACACGACGGCGTGGGCTCATGCAAGGTCGAGCTGAGGCTCGAAGGTGATGGACGCGTGCTGGACATGGGGCTGAGCGTGGAAGACGGCAAGCGTTCGTTTAGCCGCAACGGCAAGCGCTGCGCTGCGTCCGGCGTGCGCGGGGTGCTGCCGAGCGTTCTGTTTTGCCCGGACCACCTGGATATGGTCAAGCGCGGTGCCAGCGTGCGCCGCACCGCGCTTGACGACTTTGGCGTGCAGCTGAGTGCGCGCTACGCTGACCTTTCGAGCGCCTATGGCCGCTGCGTGACGCAGCGCAATGCCCTGCTCAAGGAGAGCTGGTGCTGCCGCGAGATGCTCGGCGCCTGGAACGAATCGCTTGCCCGCGCCGGTTCGGCCCTGCTCGTGCATCGTCTGGCCCTGCTCGAGCGGCTGTCGGGCCATGTGCGCGACGCCTATGGCCGCGTGGCATCCGGCGAGCCCGCCGATGTGTCCTATGTGTCCACGCTTGGCGACCTGCCTGGCACCGAGGATCGCGACGAGCTCAGGGGCTGGGCGTACGAGCATATGCTCTCGGCGCTCGATGAGCGCGCCGACGAGGAGATCCGCCGCGGCGTGACGCTCGTGGGTCCGCATCGCGACGAGATTGAGTTTTCCGTCGCGGGCCGATCGGCCCGCTCATTTGCCAGCCAGGGCCAGCAGCGAACGCTGGTGCTTGCCTGGAAGGTGGCAGAAGTGGCCGTGGCGCGCGATATCCTGGGCACCGCGCCGCTGCTGCTTTTGGACGACGTGATGAGCGAGCTCGACGCCGGGCGCCGAGGCGCTTTTTTGCAGCTGATCGGTGATGATATCCAGACAGTCATAACCACCACCAATCTGGGGTATTTTACCGATGACCTGCTTGATCGAGCCAAGGTGGTGAGCATGGGTGAGACGTGCTAATTACGAGCGCGAGAACGGAACGGTTGCCTTTGGCGGCTTTTTGGATGCCGAGCGTCAGCGCATCCTGGCGGCCGCGACACCTGAGCGCCGCGCGCAGATGGAGGCTGCAGAGGAGTCTCGTGCGGTCTATCGCGCCTGGAATGCGGTGTGCTCGGGCACGCGCGAGGGACGCCATGTGACGGGCCTGCGCTACCTGCCCGAGTCCAACGAACTGCTGGTGTACCTCGATTCGCCCTCATGGACGCAGGAGATGACACTTTTGCGCGAGATTATCCGCGCGCGCATGGAGCGCGCCGGCGCGCACGTCGACGGCCTGGTGTTCAAGACGACCGCCCCCGGCCACACACCGCCCGCTGCCAAAGAGCGCCTGCGTCCGGCCGTGGCCGAGCGTCCGCCGGCCCCGCATGCCGACCTAAGCGGCGCCGAGCGTGCCGAGATCGAGCGCCAGGTGGCACCCATCGAGGACCAAAAACTGCGCGAGGCCCTCGAGAACGCCATGAGAGCCAGTGCCGAGTGGGCCAAGGGCGTGCATGGCAAAAAAGAGCCTTAAATCGCATCTGGTGGCCTTGTATAGCCAAATACCCTCGTCCCCGAGGGTATTTTTTACGATAAACTAGTAAGGCTGTACACATTTTCTTAACTGAAGGAGGACGTGTGGCAAACGAAAACGATTACGATGGCGGCGAGATTAAGATTCTCGAAGGTCTCGAGGCCGTTCGTAAGCGCCCGGGCATGTACATTGGCTCGACGAGCGCCAGCGGTCTTCATCACCTGGTGTGGGAGATCGTTGACAACTCCGTCGACGAGGCCATGGCCGGTTTCTGCACCGAGATTCAGGTGACGGTCCACGCCGACAACTCCATCACGGTCGTCGATAACGGGCGCGGCATCCCCGTCGACGAGCATCCTATCAAAAAGATCCCGACGCTCGAGGTCGTCATGACGATCCTGCACGCCGGCGGCAAGTTCGATAACTCGGCCTACAAGGTCTCGGGCGGTCTGCACGGCGTGGGCATCTCCGTCGTCAACGCCCTGTCCAAGCGTGTGGTCGTACAGGTATGCCGCGATGGCAACATCTACGAGATGGAGTTTTCGCGCGGCAAGACCGTCAAGAAGATGGAAGTCGTGGGCACTTCGGAGACGACGGGTACCACTGTCAGTTTCTGGCCCGACGACGAGATCTTTGAGACCTGCATCTACGATTTCGACACGCTGCACAACCGTCTGCAGGAGACGGCATTCCTCAACAAGAACCTCAAGATCGTGCTGACCGACGAGCGCGAGGCGACTCCCCATGTGGAGGAGTTTTGCTATGCCGGCGGCATCATCGACTTCGTCAAGTTCCTCAACGAGGGCAAGGATGTCCCTGAGGTCTTTAAGGAGCCCATCTATATTGAGGGCAAATCGGATCCGGATGCGCCCGTGACCAAGATGGGCGAGGTCGAGGTGTCCTTGCAGTGGAATAGCGGCTACGGCGAGAACGTCATGTCGTTTGCCAACGACATCTACACCCCCGAGGGCGGCATGCACCTCGAGGGCTTCCGTACCGCGCTCACCCGCGTGATTAACGATTACGCTCGCAAGCAGAACCTGCTCAAGGAAAAAGACGCCAACCTGACCGGCGACGATGTGCGCGAGGGCCTATCGGCCGTTATCTCGGTCAAGCTGCCCGATCCGCAGTTTGAGGGCCAGACCAAGGCCAAGCTCGGCAGCTCCTATATGCGCGCGCTGACGCTCAAGATCGTGACCGACGGCCTTGCCGATTACCTCGAGGAGCATCCCAAGCCCGCTCGCGAGATCGTCAAGAAGGCGCAACAGGCCTGCAAGGCGCGCAATGCCGCCCGCAAGGCGCGCGAGGCGACCCGTCGCAAGAGTCTGCTCGAGACGGCGTCCCTGCCCGGCAAGCTCGCTGACTGCTCGGTGCGCGATGCCGAGCTGACCGAACTCTTCATCGTAGAGGGCGACTCGGCAGGCGGCTCGGCCAAGGATGGCCGTCGCCGAGACATCCAGGCGATTCTGCCGCTGCGCGGCAAGATTCTGAACGTCGAGCGCGTGGGTGACCACCGCGCGTTCTCGAGCGACACCATTCAATCGCTGATCACCGCGATCGGCTGCGGCGTCACGACGAGCGCCGGCGACGGCGGCGACTTCGACATCACCAAGGCGCGCTACCACAAGATCATCATCATGACCGATGCAGACGTTGACGGCGCACATATCCGCATCCTGCTGCTGACGTTCTTCTACAAGTACATGCGCCCGCTGATCGATGCCGGCTATGTCTATGTTGCCTGCCCGCCCATCTTTGGTATTAAGGTGCGCAACAAGATCCATTACGTGTATCCCAACGGCCGCCAGCCCGAAGACGAGATTTTGCGCGACACCATTCAGAGCCTGGGCCTGAACCCCGACGACAACGACGAGGACGGCAAGGCCAAGGACGGCAAAATTACCAAGAAGCGCAAAGGCTATACCGTCCAGCGCTACAAGGGCCTGGGCGAGATGGACCCCAAGCAGCTTGCCTCGACGACGATGGACCCCAAGACCCGTATCCTGCAGCGCGTGTCGATCGAGGACGCCGTGGTGGCGGACCGTGCCGTGCGCGAACTGATGGGTTCCGAGGTCGGCTATCGCCGTGAGTACATCGAGAAACATGCCCATGACGCACGCTTCCTAGACGCCTAACCTGTTCGGCTTTCCCAGCCACCGCACCTTCGCCCTCAATCGTCGGTCGCGTACCCAAGTACGCTTCCCTCCTCTTTCGAGCGAATCTGCGGCACCTGGAAAAGCCGTCTCCGTGGTAGGGAACTAATGGACCACGCAAACCATGAGGAGGTAACGTGGCAGACGATATCAACAACAACGAGGGTATGGACGAGGCCGGCGACGCTGGTATGCCCGATGATCTGAAGCGCCTGCTTGCCCGCGCTGAGCAGGGCGAGGACGGCGATCCGGATGCCTATAACCCCGATGCCGATGATGATGAGGAAGAAGACGACGACGGTGAGCTCGAGGAGAGCTTTGGCGAAGTCGACCGTGGTGCCTCTGCCGGCGAGGATATAAACGGCGGCCAGCTCCAGATTTCGGAGTTCGGCCGTGAGATGAAGCAGTCGTTCATCGAGTATTCGATGTCGGTCATCACGGCGCGCGCCCTGCCGGACGTGCGCGACGGCTTAAAGCCGGTTCACCGCCGCATTCTGTACGCGATGAACGAGAGCGGCATCTACCCCAATCGTCCGCACAAGAAGTCCGCTTGGACGGTCGGCGAAGTTATCGGTAAGTACCATCCGCACGGTGACTCCGCGGTCTATGAGGCCATGGTCCGCCTGGCGCAGTGGTTCTCCATGCGCACGCCGCTCATCGACGGTCACGGCAACTTCGGCAACATCGACGGCGACGGCGCCGCCGCCATGCGTTACACCGAGAGCCGCCTGGCAAAGCCCGCCATGGAGCTCCTGCGTGACCTGCAGAAGGACACCGTCGACTGGCAGCCCAACTACGACGAGTCGCTCGCCGAGCCTCAGGCACTGCCCGCGCGTTTCCCCAACCTGCTGGTCAACGGCAGCCAGGGCATCGCCGTCGGCATGGCCACCAACATCGCCCCGCACAACCTCACCGAGGCGATCGAGGCCACGTGCTACCTGATCGACAACCCCGACGCCACCGTCGATGAGCTCATGCAGATCATGCCCGGTCCGGACTTCCCCACCGGTGCCATCATCATGGGCAGTGCCGGCATTAAGCAGAGCTACGAGACCGGTCGCGGCTCCATCACCGTGCGCGCCAAGGCTCATGTGGAGTCCACCAAGACCGGCCGTAGCCGCCTGGTCTTTACCGAGATTCCCTACATGGTCAACAAGGGCACCCTGCAGGAGAAGATCGCCCAACTCGTCAACGACAAGCGCATCGAGGGTATCTCGGATATGCGCGATGAGTCCAACCAGAAGGGTATCCGTCTGGTCATCGAGCTCAAGAAGGGCGTTATCCCGCAGGTCGTGCTCAACAACCTGTACAAGTACACCTCGCTGCAGACGACCTTCGGCGCCAACAACCTGGCGCTTGTCAACGGCGTTCCCAAATGCCTGAGCCTGCGCGAGATGCTGCAGCACTACATCGACCACCAGGTCGACGTCGTCACCCGCCGCACCCGCTTTGACCTTAAGAAGGCCCAGGCGCGTGCGCATATCCTCGAGGGCTACCTGATGGCTCTCGACCATATCGACGAGGTCATCAGCATCATCCGCTCCTCGCAGACCGACTCTGAGGCCAGCGGTCGCCTGATCGAGCGTTTTGGCTTTACGCCCGAGCAGACCACGGCCATCCTCGAGATGAAGCTGCGCCGCCTGACCGGCCTGGAGCGCGACAAGATTCAGGAAGAGCTGGACGGCTTGCGCCGCGCCATCGCCTACTACGAGGACCTGTTGGCGCACGAGGAGAAAATCCTGGGCGTCATCAAGGAAGAGATGCGCGAGATCTCCAAGAAGTTCGGCGACAAGCGCCGCACCGAGATCAGCCATGTCGAGAAGGACCTGGACGTCGAAGACCTGATTGCCGACGAGGACATGGTCGTGACCATCACCCACACCGGCTACGTCAAGCGCATCCCGGTGGCCGCCTACCGCGCCCAAAAGCGCGGCGGCAAGGGCGTGTCGGGCGTCAACCTCAAAGAGGACGATGTCATCGACGAGATGTTTATCGCATCCACGCACGAGTACGTGCTGTTCTTCTCGAGCAAGGGCAAGGTCTATCGCCTGAAGGTGCACGAGCTGCCGGTTGGCACGCGCCAGGCCCGCGGCACCGCGATCGTCAACCTGCTGCCTTTCGAAGAGGGCGAGAAGATCGCGAGCGTCATCAGCTGCCGCGAGTTCCCCGCCGACGAGTACCTGATGTTTGCCACCAAGAGCGGCATGGTCAAGAAGACCGTGATGAGCGCCTACGACCGTAGCCGCCGCGACGGCCTGATCGCCATCAACCTGAGGGACGACGACGCACTGCTCGCTGTACGTCGCGTGCGCGAGGGCGACAAGATCATCATGGCAACCACCGCGGGCAAGGCGATTATGTTCCCCGAGGACCAGGTGCGCGCCACCGGTCGCGATACCAGCGGCGTTCGCGGCATTGGCATGAAGGAAGGCGTGAGCGTTCTGGGCATGGAAGTCACCAACGGCAATGGCGACCTGTTCGTCATCACCGAGCGCGGCTACGGCAAGCGCACGCCGGTTGCGGACTACCCGGAGCAGAACCGCGGCGGTCAGGGCGTCTACACCATCCAGATGACCGAGCGCAAGGGTAACCTCGCAGCCATGAAGACGGTGGGCCCGCAGCATGAGCTGTTCATCGTGACGGAGGGCGCGACGGTCATTCGCGTCAAGACCGACGAGATCAGCCAAACCGGTCGCGCCACCCAGGGCGTCAAGATGATGACCGTCGACGATAACGACCGCGTATGCGCCGTGGCCCGCATGACAGCCGCCAAGGAGAAGCCCGAAGGCGAAGGTGCCGAGGCCGCAGCCGATGCCGAAGAGGCCCCAGTCGACCTAGGCGACGGCAACGACATGCCAGAGGATCTCCTCGACGAGTAAGAGGAACCGGCTGGTAGAAAATATCAGACCCCATATATCGGCGGTCGGCGCACCTGCGCGCCGACCGCTTTTTTGAAAATCTTTGAACCCCACGTCTGCCCCGGCTGCTCGGCGGCATGCGAAGTCGATCGCGAGTTCCGCACGAGCCGGAGAGCACTTAATGTGCTCTCCGTGCGAGCAGGACTGTCCGAGCAGGCGACTTCGCATGCCGCCGAGCAGCCGGGGCAGACACCCCACCCAAAGTTTTTCAAAAAAGTTGTTGACGCGCGCGTAACGACTCGTCTAATATATCCCTTGCGCGATGGACCTGTAGCTCAGTTGGTTAGAGCGTCCGGCTGATAACCGGGAGGTCACAAGTTCGAATCTTGTCAGGTCCACCA
>JAIIUG010000086.1:0-8000 GCA_022739635.1 Collinsella sp.
CATTAAGTGGCCTCCTGTTCGTGCGGAACTCGCGATAAAGTTCATATATGGCGGCAGGCGCCCGCCCCGCCCCCGAGGAGCTCCCATCCCAAATCTAAACTCTGTTATCATAATTACGATAATATCCTGATAGCTCAGGAGGCAGCTGTGAATATTAGGCCAGTCTCAGATCTCAGAAATCACTATCCGGACGTTGAACGCGAAGTCGAACAAGAGGGTCCGGTTTTTCTAACTAAAAACGGGCGGGGCTCTATGGTCGTCATGAGCTTTGAGCAGTACAAGTCGCTGAGCAATACAATCGAGAGCGCCCTTGATGCCGCTGATCGTCAGGCCGCCAGCATGCAACTTCGCTATACACACGACGATGTCTTTGGCTCTGTCAGAAAAATGCTCAACGGCGGTCTCGATGAACAGGCCCTATAAGCTCCGCTATCTTCCCCTATTTTGGGAGGACCTCAGCCAAGCAGCGTCATATATCGCCTTTGATCTCAATAACCCCGCTGCAGCAAATAGGCTTGTCGACAATGTTGAAGCAGGCATACTCGAACATCTCAAGAATCCAACCATGTCACCAACATACCCTTCGACAAGAAGGCGGTTGCACCTGTATTACCGCTTCTGCGTTGGCAACTACATGGTTTTTTATGTCGTCATCGACGACGTTATAGAAGTCCGCCGACTGCTATATAAGAGACGAGATATTGAGTCAATTATCAGGTAGGTTTCTTTCAGCTAAAGCACGCCGGAAATTCGACGCTGGCTTGTTAACCTTGCTGGACGTTGTCGACGCCGATCCAGCCCAGAAGCCATATCGATACAGAAAGGTCCCCGGACGGAGGGGACGGATATAAGGTTTATCGCGAGTTCCGCACGCAAAGAAGGCCACTTAATGTGGCCTTCGTCTTGCGCAGGACTGTAGAGCAGGAAACCTTATATCCGGCCCCTCCGTCCGGGGACCGCGCCGTACCAGCTACAGCGTCATGTTTGGATCGGCGTCGACGTCGAACGGCGAGATTTCTCCTCGGTCGATTTTACGGCGGGCAACCTCTGCGATCATGGCGGCGTTGTCGGTGCATGCCGAGAGAGGCGGCACCGTCACGCAGATGCCTTGGCGCCCGAGCTTCTTGATCATCATCTCGCGCAGATGCGGGTTAGCCGAGACGCCGCCGCCGATGCAGTACTCCTTGCATCCGGTGGCATGCAGCGCGTTCTTGGCCTTCTTGTACTGAACGTCAAAGACCGCAGCCTCGAACGAAGCCGCCAGGTCGGGCAGATGAATCGTACGCCCGGCTTTGGTCTCCTGCTCAATGTAGAGCGTCACGGCCGTCTTAAGGCCCGAAAGCGAGAATCGATAGTCTCCCCTACTATTGAGCGCACGAGGGAAGTCAATCGCGCGGGGATTGCCCGTCTCGGCCAGCTTGGAGATGATGGGGCCGCCGGGATAGCCCAGACCCAGCGCCTTAGCCACCTTGTCGAAGGCCTCACCCACGGCGTCGTCGAGCGTCTCGCCGAGCACCTCGTAGTCGCCCCACGCCTTGACGTGAACAAGCATGGTATGACCGCCCGAGACGAGCGTGAAGATAAACGGCGGCTTGAGATCGGGCTGCGCCAGCAGGTTGGCGAACAGATGACCTTCCAGATGGTTGACGCACACGAGCGGTTTACCGGCGGCATAGGCAAAGCCCTTGGCGAAGGCGACGCCCACCACCAGAGCACCCACCAGGCCCGGACCCTGTGTCACGCCAACAGCGGCGAGTTCGCTCGGCGCGATGGCTCCGCCCTCAAGACCAAGCGATGCCGCGGCATCCTCGAGCGCCGCGTCCACGACGCTCACGATCACCTCAACGTGCTTGCGCGAAGCGATCTCGGGCACTACGCCGCCAAAACGGGCATGAAAATCGATCTGCGTCGAAACCTGATTGGCCAGCATATTACCGTCCGCATCGATAATCGCCACAGCCGTCTCATCGCACGAACTCTCGATGGCAAGCACCAGGCGACGGCGCTCAATTTCGGCACGCTCCTCAACGGTGCGCTCGGGTGCAGGTAGCGGCCATACACGCTGCTCAGCCGCCGTCGGCTCGGGCGAAGCGTTGTCGACCGGGAGCACCAAGGGCAGCGGCGCCGTCATGACGATGGCGTCCTTGCCAACACCGTAGTAACCGCGGCGACAGCCCGCCTCGGTAAAGCCCAGGGAGACATAGAGCGCAATAGCGCCCTCGTTGCCATCCTCAACCTCGAGCGAGGCGGTCGTACAGCCGAGCATCTGGGCATCGTAGCTCACATGCGACAGCAGCTTGCGGGCAATACCCTCGCGGCGATGCTTCGGGTCGACGGCAACATCCAAAATCTGCACGTCACCGTCTACGACCATGCCACCGGCAAGCCCCAGCAGCTGACCGTCGTCGTGCGCCACCCACCAGCTACGCGGCGCCGCAACATCCTCGCCCAGCTCGGACAAGAACATGCCCGGCGTCCATGCCTCGTGCCCAGTGCCTTCAAAGCAGGCGGCCTCCAGCGCACTCGCACCCTCGGCATCCGCCGCACCCATGGGACGGAATTGCAGATGGCGACCGGCGAGCTCATCGGCGACGCCCGTAATTTCGCTCTGCGCGCTCTCGGCAAGACCGAGGCGTTTGCGCTCGTTTTCCTCGGCGTCAGAAAGGCGCGTATAGATCGGCAGGACGCGGGCCGGGTCGCCGTCACCCGCGGCATGCGCAAGGAGGAGGCCCTCGCCCGAAGGCCACCACAAGTCGCGCTCTACGCAGCGAGCGGCCTCATCCTCGCCCAGCAGCTTGCCATAGCGCACGAGACCGTCGCCAGTCAGCTGAACCTGGTCCCAGTCCGCGGCTTGGCGCCACTCATCAAGCGCCACGGCAGCCTTGACCACGTGCTCGCGCTCAAACTGACGCTCGGGGCCCTCGTCGCTCAGCACATACAAAGCCGGATACACCTCGCCGCGCATGGCATCGGCCAGAATGCCGAGCTTGCCACGCACGCCAGCCTTCCACGCGGTCCATGCGCAGGCATCGAGCGTTGACACGCCCAACAGCGGCACGTTGGCACCGCGCGCCAAGCCCTTGGCGGTGGAAATGCCGATACGCACACCGGTAAACGAACCAGGACCGCGACCGACGACGTAACTGCCCACGTCAGCACAGTCCATGCCAGCCCGAGCAAGCACGCTGTCGACAGTATTCACGAGCTCAACGTTGGCGTGACGGCGACACATGTGGTCGCCACTCACGAGCTTCGTCTCGCCCGTCTGCCCATCAATCCAGCTTGCCGCGCAGGCAAGCATATCGGTCGAAGTATCGAGCGCCACCACCAGCGCGTAATCGTTATGCAAGCTCATCTTGTACAGCCTTATCAATCAAATCGGAAAGCTCCGCTGCGCGCTCGCCGTGCGCCTCGAGCTTTATCGTTCGCACGTCGCTATCGTTCTCATCACGCTTAAGCGTTACCGAAAGATACTCGTCTGTCAGTTCGTCCTGGAACTGTTCGCCCCACTCCAACAGACAGGCACCCTCATAGCCCAGTACATCGAAAATGCCCGTATCCTCGAGCTCGTAAGCATGCTCCAGACGGTACAGGTCAAAGTGGAACAGCGGAATACGCCCCTGGTCATGAACGGCCATGAGTGCGAATGTGGGGCTCGTGACCATATGGCCGTCGCCCAAACCACGCGAAACGCCCTTGGTAAAGTGGGTTTTGCCCACCCCGAGGCCGCCGGTCAAGATCAGCACATCACCGTCTTCCAGACACGGCGCAACCAACTCGCCAAAATGCTCCGTATCGGCAGAGCAAACCGTTTTATAAATACCTACCCCCAGGCGCTCCAGGGACATATATGCTCCTTATTATTCCGAGGCACCCTCTGGCGCGGGATGCCGCTCCAGATAGTCGCCCAGCATCTTAAAGTCTTCCTCCAGCAGCTCCTGCCACGCCGGATTACGCAGCGCCGCCGCCGGATGGAACGTGGGCATCACCACAAAATGCCCCATCTGATGGAACCTGCCGCGCAGCTTGGTGATGCCGATCTCGGTCTTAAGCACAAAGTGCGTCGCGGGATTACCGAGCGTCACGATGATATCGGGCCAAATGCTCCGAATCTGCTCACGCAAAAACGGTGAACAGGCCAGCACTTCCTCGGGCCGAGGATTGCGATTTCCCGGTGGCCGACACTTAAGCACGTTGGCAATGTAGACGTCTTCGCGCTTGAGGCCAGCCAGCGACAGGATTCCGTTGAGATCTTCGCCCGCCGCCCCCACAAACGGTTCGCCTTGCAGATCCTCGTTACGCCCCGGCGCCTCGCCGATAAACATGACGCGGGCGTGGGGGTTTCCCACGCCAAACACGATGTTATGGCGCGACTGATAGAGCTGGCAGAGATGGCAGTCGCCTAAAACAGCCTCAATCTCCTCGAGCGCAACCTCGCGCGGCGCCTGGTGACTATGTCCGGGGATGTGCATGACGCCCATGGCGGCTCCTACACGTAGATCTTGTCGAGACGCATGCCAAAGCCGCAGGCGACCTCGTAGTTAATCGTGCCGCGCAGTCGAGCCATCTCGTCCATGGTAATCTCGGCATCGCCATCGCGGCCGACAATAATCATCTCGTCACCATGCTCGGCCTCGGGAATCTCATGCGCCGGATTGGACTGGATGGCGACCATAAACTGATCCATGCAGATGTTACCCACCTGACGCACGCGCTCGCCGCGATACAGCACGTCCATACGATTGGAGAGCGTACGCGAAAGACCGTCGGCATATCCAATCGGCAGCGTGCAAATCTGAACGCGTGTGCGCGGCACGCGATAGGTAAATCCGTAGCCCACGCCCTCGCCCATCGCAGGATGCGCCACGCGTGTCACGCGCGCATGCACGCTCATAACAGGGTCGAGCTGCATCACGCGACCACTCAGCTCGCATGGTTGCATGCCATACAAGCCAACGCCGGCGCGAATCATATCAAAATGCATCGAGGGATCGAGCATCGAGGACGGCGTGTTGGCGCAGTGCACGATACCGCACTCAAAACCCGCATCCTTAATGGCCTGAACGGCCTCGGTAAAGCGTTGGCACTGCAGTTTGTAGTCCCAACCCGAAGGTTCATCGGCCGTGGCGAAGTGCGTAAAGACGCCATCACACTGGATACCGCGATGGAAGCTAATACCACGAACAAAGTCGAGCACCTGCGTGTAGTGAACACCGATGCGGTTCATGCCCGTCTCAATGGCTAGATGGTACTTGCCCACCTTGCCTGCCGCGACAGCGCACTCGCCATAGGCAAGGGCGAAATCGGACGTATAGACCGAAGGCATAATGTCAAACTCAAGCAGTGTGGGGATAGCCTCGATAGGCGGCTCGCTCAAGATCAGGATGGGCTTGGTAATTCCGCCCCGACGTAGCTCAACACCCTCGCTGACCGTCGCCACCGCGAACATGTCGGCTCCGGCCGAGTACATGATTTTGGCGCACTCAACGGCACCATGGCCATAGGCATCGGCCTTGACCACGCAGCACAGTCGCTGACGTGGATCGAGCAGGTTCTTGTAAGCCCTCGTGTTGCGGCGAAGCGCCCCTCGGTCAATCTCAACCCAGGACCAGCGCGTCAAATCGGCTTTATTCATGATTAGTCATCCGACCCTTCGTCCATGATTCCCAGATCATCGAGTGCGTCCTTTGCCGCCAATTCCATGGCAGGACCGATCAAGTCGATCAGATCGGTCGCAATAACACTCTTCTCACCGTACTCCGTCGCCGCGGCAAAACCCGCGTAACTGTGAAGCGCAACGGCATACGAATACAGTAGCTCCCAGCGATCCATCTCATCACGCATGGTAGCCAGTGTGCCAGCCAAAATGCCCGCAAGAACATCGCCCGAACCGGCAGTCGCCAACGACGCCGGACCCGAGAGCGGCAAAAGCACGCGCTCAACGCCACAGATAGCCGTCGTCGGCCCCTTGGCAATAACCACGAGATTGTCGGAGCCAGCAGCCCAGACAACCTTCTGCGCGGCCGCGATTGCAGTCCCCAGATCGTTAACCTCGTCACCGGCAACCAAACGCGAAAGCTCGCGGTAGTGCGGCGTCATGACGAGCGGCTGCTCACGGCGGTACATCTCAGGATTGCTATCGATACCGTCGATAGCAATCTTAGAAAGGCAGTTGAGCGCATCGGCATCAAGGATCAGCGGCACATCAAGCTCCAACAAGCCCGAAACCACCTGCATGGCACCGGCAGACGTTGTCATGCCGGGACCGCACAGTACGCAGCTGTACTTCTTTGCAATCTCGCACACGGTCATACGCGCAGCGGCGCCAAAAGAGCCGCGGGAATCGGACGGAATAGCAAAAACCGGAATCGAGGGAAGCGCCATACGAATAAGATTGGCACACGCATCGGGCGTCGCGACAGCCACATAGCCGGCACCCGCGCGGGCAGCAGACTTGGCGGCCATAATGGCAGCGCCAGGATACTGCGCCGAACCGGCAACAATAAGGACGGAACCGCGAGAATATTTATCGATATTCGTGGGCAGCGGAGCAAAGAAATCCACCAGGTCACCGGGCTCGACTATCTCGGCGGCATGGTCGACATCATCGATGACCTCATCAAGGCGGTCATAGAGGCTACCGCACACCAGATCACCGGCGTACTCTGGGCCATCAGCGCTGTAGAGACCAATCTTGGGCGTGATCATCGTAACCGTGCGCTCGGCACGGATGCAGTCGTCGTCGACAACACCGGTCTCGGCATTCAGACCCGAAGGGACATCGATGGACACCACATGGTCGGCACAGTCGTTAACTGTCGGAATCCAGATGGAGAACGGTGCACGCAAGTCACCGTGGAAACCGGTACCAAAAATAGCGTCAACAACAACGTCGGCCTTATCGATCAAAACCTCAAGCTCATCTCGTGAGGGACCGACGCACACATGTACGTCACGACCGGCGGTACGGCGGGCAACATGGCGAGCCAGAGCGGCAGGAATCTCATCCGGCTCAACCGGAGACACGATGTCCACGTCAACGCCTTTGTGACTCAAGATATCAGCCGCGACCCAGCCATCGCCACCGTTGTTGCCAAAACCGACCAGAACAAGGACGCGATCGGGATTGAGTTTTAGAATTTCACTAGCAGCAAACTCACCCGCCAGTTCCATAAGCTCGGCCTTCGAAGTTCCTTCGCGTTCGATAATATCCTCGAGGCGAACGACTTCCTCGGTACTCAAAACCGGTTTCATCTATGCTCCTAGCGTATCTTGCGAAGCATCGCCCTGATGCTCCGTCAAAGCTGAATTTTGCAGTTGCTCAAGCTCATCTAAAACCGAGCGAGCCTCTTTAAATGTTTGTGCAACGCGTTCCTTGGTGCTCACCTTTTCTTCCTTAGGCTTGGGTCGAGCATCCTCGGTGATCGCAATGGCATTGGCTACGGCCAAATCACCCGTCAAGGTAATGGAAAGCGCAACTTCAATGACACCCAACTCTTGAGCAATCTCGAGCGCTCGACCCGAAAGCACTGCTTTAGGCTTTCCGAGCTTATCACGCGTTACCGAGACGTCTTTGCGGCCGACGCCCTGGCTAAAGCCCGTACCAAGAGCCTTGAGAACCGCTTCACGAGAAGCAAAACGGCTCGCATAGTGCGCTGCAGGACGCGATGAGGCGTCGCAATATGCGCACTCTTCTTCGGTAAACACACGCCGAGCAAACGACGGCGTCTTTTCAAGGATTGATTTCATGCGGGAAATCTCGACGATATCAACGCCGATACCAGCTTCAGCCATGTTCACCTCCATATTGCACAGACTAAGTTATTGTAGCCCGTTAACGGAAGATGCGACAAACGAGGGTCATAAAACACAGCGAGTTTGTTAGATCAGGCTTTAAACGCAAAAAAGGGGGAGGCCGCGAGGCCTCCCCCTTCTTCAAGTCATCCGACGGCTCGGTGCCGTCCACCGGTCAGCGGCGCCCTGGCCTCCCACGGGCTGGC
>JAIIUG010000087.1:0-7984 GCA_022739635.1 Collinsella sp.
GCGCACCCTTGATCGGGCGTTTAGCTCAGGGGGAGAGCGCTTCCCTGACACGGAAGAGGTCAGAAGTTCAAATCTTCTAACGCCCACCAAATGTTCGCAGCTCAGAGGCTTCGCCTCTGAGCTGTTTTGTTTTACGCCGCCAAGCCAAGAGGGCGTCGCGGCACCCAAAACCGCTTCGACAACACCAGCAACCACCCCAACCAAGCCCAAAGCCGCCCAAACAACCCCAGCGGGCACCCCGATCAGGCCCGAATGGGCCTCGCAGCCATATCCGGGTGACCCCCGCAAATCGAGGGTGAATGGTTTCCCGCGAAGTGAACGAGCCAAAACGGACCCCCGAAGCATCGACACTTTTTGCAGCTCATTTCCTGCGGTTTTGTCGTTAGAATCCTGCGGTTTTGGCGCCAAAAAGTGTGGATGCTTCGAGGGTTCAAAAACACTCGTTCACTTCGCGGGAAACCATTCACCTTCAATACGGCAGCACCCCCTCCGCCGCCAAAGGCCCACCTACCAATGCTGATGTGTCTCAATAACGGTCTGCCAGAGCTTAAACCGCTTTGTCTCGACGCGCGCCTGTGCCAAATATCGCGCTTCCTCAGTCATGGGCTTGTAAAATATGGGCCGCTTGCGACGATGCAGCTTGCGCCGGACGCGTTCGCACAGGCGAACGAGCTTTTCGTAGTCGCTCGCCTGGTCAGTCGTCACTGTAAAGTACGCGACCCCATTGAGCATCTGCAACTCGTTGCGGCGATCGGCATCCTTGTGGATTTTCTCGCTTCCATCATGGACAGCGTCGCTGTCGTAATCGACCAGCGCGGTAAGCACCTCGGGCAGCAAGCCAGCCCTTACTTTATCCAGGCCCACCTCCGCTTTCGCCGTAAGCGTTATGTCGGGCGTGCGCTCCAACACGCGCAGTTTGCGGTTGCGCCCATCGTTGTAACCGTCGCGAATGAAGTACTTCTTGTTCAGCTCGGCCTTGCCCAGCGCAAGCCCGCCGTAATGCGCGGGCAGCGACATAAACATGCAAAGCCCCGACTCCCTTGGAGACCTTGAACCCTCTTCCACGTACGGAAGCAACGCCTTCGCCTTGGCGGCGCCTCTCACCTTTGACGCCCGGTCAAGGTACGCCGCAATGTGCTCCTTGGTCGTGAGCTTTCCATCGCGCATGCCCGCATCCCTGCTGGTCACCCCGCCGGGAGCAAGGTTGTCCAGCCGGTAGTCCGATGTCATGGCATAGCCGGCATAGATGGCCTCCGCCGCATCGCCATCGTGCGCGGCCTGCAAAAACGCCAGCTCGGGAGAGCACACGTATGCATCCAGGTCGCCCCTCCAGTGGCCCAGCGAGATAAACGAACCCGCCGGGAGCTCGTTGGCGCACAGGCGCGTCTTAACATGCTTGCTCCGCCGACGGTCGGCGCGCGACGGCACCATCAGATCCAGCACGTCGATCCCCAGGTCGTAGCGATCGATAACCTCCTGCGCCTCCTGGTCACAAAGCGCGCAGGCGCCCGCAATCGACACGACCTCTGGTTCCGAATCCCCAAATCGAGGGTTCGGGATGTGCGCCAAGAGCGCCAGCGCAGCGTTATGTGAAACGATAAAGTACCTCATGGCGCGAAGATAGCACCCGCGTCGGCGGCGGCTCGCGGCCCTGGCGAGTTTTCGGCAAACGACCAGCAGTTTTTTTGCCGCGGCGCGTCCAAAGTGTTCATTCGTCGACGTCTAGCTGCAAATCCGTCAAGCTTTTGGCAAGGTTGCCGCTCAACTGACCAAAAGCTGACCATTTGCTTGCCCATTTGCTTGACGGCGCGCCCTCGCCAAAATGCTCCGCGGCTTCTCGGGCGGTCGAAGTGCTCGTTTAGCGACCACACACCCGCCGCTGGGTTATCCTTGGAGCACATGCACCGCAAGCCGCACAAAGGAGCCGCCATGCGCACCGAGCTCGATGTTCCCTTTTCGCACAAAGACGAGGCCAAGGCCCTGGGCGCCAAGTGGGACCGGGCCAAGAAGATCTGGTACGTGCCCGATGGCGTCAACCCCGAGCCCTTTGCCGCGTGGCTGCCCGGCGTGGATCGCTCCGACCCCAGCGCGCCCTACATCTACCTGGTGCTGGGCAAGCGCGAATGCTGGAAGTGCCATGAGCAGACGACGGTCGCGGCCTTTGGCATTCCGTATTTGGTGGCCGAAGATTCGGACAGCTTGGCCACGCCCGGCGATGCGCCCGCCATGGACGACGCGGGCCACGTCGCGATCGACACCAGCCGCGCCAACGCCGTGGCCATCGTCCCCGCGCTAGGCTGCGTGCCGACCGAGATCCGCGACTACCTGCGCGGGCGCTGCGGCTACAAGCCCGTAACGTCGCGCACCACCAAGACCGTATCGCTCGCCAGCACCTGCACCGCCTGCGGCGCGCTGCAAGGCAGCCATTACCTGTTCGAGGAGCCCACGTCGCCGTTTGCGCTCACGGCCATCAACAAGCTGCCCGCGCTGGAGTTCGTGCGCGTAGAAGTCGCTGGCGTCTTTGGCATCCCCGCCAGTCAGGACAACTTTGACCAGGCGCTCTTCACCTGGGCACGCGACCACCACACCCAGTTCCACAAGACCTTGTGCGAGGGGATTTACCTATAGGGCAAAGCTCGAAAATCGAGTGCGGAAATCCTCGAAAATCGAGTGTGAAAATCCTCGAAAATCTAGTATGCGCAGGTAGATGAATTGTCTGCTTGCAAGCTACAACCCCAGAATATGTTCCAGATAGCTCTTGTTGAACCAGAACGATTGCCTGGTCATCCAGCGCCCATCCGGCAGTTCGTAAGCGTTCTTCGCGATATCACCAACCTCGGTTCCATCGGCGAATCTGTACGCAGCTTTCGACGTATGCGGGCGAACGTGAACGATTGGATTGTCGGCCATACCAGGTAGATTGTTGGCCACTTTGAGCTTTCCGCTTGAATCCCTATACGGATTGAGCTTAACTCCCTCGCGAATAACCCTTCTCGCTTCGTCCCAGCAAGCTTTTGCGGGATCTTCGATTTCGTTTGCCGGCATTGCCCAGAATAGACAGCGGTCGAGGCGCCATGCCCCCTCGTGGTCCTCACGGAACACAACAAAGAAGAAACGGCTAGTCTCGAGGCGCGCGCGGAAAAGAGACGTCTCCCAGTCCTCATTGATGAGCTGCTTAAATTCAAACGGAGGGAAGGACATTGCCTGCTCGATGTGCCCTCTCTTATTAACGCGACAAACACGGACGTTGATCCCTGCCTTAACGAACTCCTCGGCCGCATTGCTTTTAATGCCGAGCATTCGGTAAACAAGTGTCGTCCACTGCGCCTTGTTGCCCGTATATTCCAGGCCGTACTGCTCCGCAATCTGGCGATCGGTTTCACCATAGTGGCGCTCGATAAGACCGGTCACGTAGCTTTCGAAATCAATAGACTCGTCGCTGCCTTGAACAATGCTCTCGCCGACGCGCGGGGCACCGAGGACATAGGTATGGAGCACATAGTCCATGTACGAGCGCTTAAGCGAGAAGGCACGGCGCTTTGCACGATGGCGCTCAATCTCGCCCGTATCGGTATTGAAGTACTCGTAGTACTGGTCAGCCCACATCGTCGCCTCGGTAGCACCCTTCGTGCAGGCACCGAGGTAGGTAGTCATGCCCTCCGAAAGCTCGTCCGCGCGGCCATCCTGAATGTACGAAATAATCTTCTCGTAGTCTGCGCGGATGATCTTCATGTCCTCTTCGGGCAGGCGGACCATAACCGCGCGCTCAATACGCTGATCGTATTTATCGATGGAGCGGTCGCGACCGTAGTAAATCAGCAGGATATTGCTGAGCTTAGTCTTGAGATGCGAGCTGTCGTAGTCGAGAGAGACAGGACGGTCGTAAGGAATCATCGTTAAGACAAGGCGCTCGCCGGCAGACTTACGGCCGTCCTTGAGCACGTCAAAACATGTAGCCTTGAGCTCGACTCCCGCCTCGGGAAAGTCCGGTCGGTCATCGCTGTTGGCCTTGTAGCCAAAGTAACGCTCTTCGATGAGGTTGCCCATGCCGCC
The DNA here is from genome assembly GCA_022739635.1 of Collinsella sp. Lineage (GTDB taxonomy): Bacteria > Actinomycetota > Coriobacteriia > Coriobacteriales > Coriobacteriaceae > Collinsella. Next base: position 4,054 of record JAIIUG010000087.1, read on the forward strand.
CTTATACTTCTTGGACCCAAAGTCCTTGGGCGCGCTCTCCCCTTCCGGCGCAATGCCAAGCTCGAGGATATCGCGGAACGTCATGCCGTCGAGATTGGCAGCATAACGCTCGATGCTTGAGGGGTCAGAAAAATCAGTATCGTCAAGCATGCGCTTGAAATCGAGGTGCTTCTTGGGCATGGGGTACCTCCGAACGTCGCAGTTAGTCCCATGGTAGTTCAGGGCAGCATATTCCTCCATGAAATTGAGGTCTTGATCTTGTCCGCTCGATCGGTTATTGTTGTGAGCACCATAAACGGACACAGCAGCGATTGGAGAAACGTGTCTGAGATAAACATTGCCGAGCTTTTTGCGGGCGTCGGCGGATTTCGCCTGGGTCTCGAAGGCTATGCCGACCCGCGTCATCCCGAGTTTTACATGAAGCCCGCCGGCCCCTTCCGCACCATTTGGGCCAACCAGTGGGAGCCGCCCGGAACCAAGTCTCGTCAGTTCGCAGCGCGCTGTTACATGGATCGCTTTGGCGAAGATTCCGTTGTCAACGAAGACATCAATAAGGTCCTAGAGCAGGCAGAAGCCGACGAGATTGAAATCCCTGACGTGCAAATGGTCGTCGGCGGCTTTCCCTGCCAGGATTACTCCGTCGCTCGCCCGCTTAACCAGGCACATGGCATCGAGGGCAAGAAGGGTGTCCTTTGGTGGGACATCTATCACTTCCTCGAAATGAAGAAGCCCAAGTTCGGTCTCTTTGAGAATGTTGACCGCCTGCTCAAGTCGCCCGCATCTCAGCGTGGTCGCGATTTCGCCATCATTCTGAGCTGCCTCGCCGACCTCGATTACACCGTCGAATGGCGCGTGGTTAATTCTGCAGAATACGGCTTCCCCCAGCGTCGCAAGCGCGTTTATATCTTCTGTGAGAAGAACGCCGGCAAGGTTGATCTTGTCGACCGCATGCACAACGGCGTTATGGCGAAGGCCTTCCCTGCCATCTATCCAGACGAAATGGCCGAGCTCGATGTCCTGCCCGACCCTTACGAGAACTCGACTCGTTTTGGTGTTGGCCAAAAGACATCGCAATTCAAGAATGCCGGCGTCATGCAAGGCTGCCATGTTTTGACCTGCGACTTCGCTGAGGATTATCACGGCGAGCGCCGCGTACTTGGCGATGTGCTTGTCGACGAGGCAGCTGTTCCGGAGCAGTTCTACATCTCTGACGAGAAGCTCCCCGACTGGCGCTACCTCAAGGGCAGCAAGCGCGAAGAGCGCACCAACAAAAAGACGGGCTTTACGTACACGTATTCCGAGGGAGCCATGAGCTTCCCGGACGCCACCGACAAGCCGAGCCGCACCATCCTCACCGGCGAAGGCGGCACGGGCGCCAGTCGTTTTAAGCACGTCATCGAATGCCCCGACGGTCGCTTCCGCCGCCTCGTTCCCGACGAGCTCGATCAGCTCCAAGGATTCCCAAAGGGCTGGACGGACACCGGCATGACCGACGGTCATCGAGCTTTCTGCATGGGCAACGCACTCGTCACCGGCGTACCCCACCGCATCGGTGAAGCCATGGTTGAGGTGTACGAGCTGTAGCCGAACCGCTTTTGACATAGACAAAACGAGGGCCAGTTCGTTTCTGAACTGGCCCTCGTTATTTAGCTATCGAGAACTTCGAGTTACTTACCGTCAGGCACGATGCCGACCAGGCTGACCGTTACGTCGAAGGTCGGAGCGACGGTGTTCTTGCCTTGCTTGGACCAGTTTTGACAGTCGGAGTCGGTGCTTTCTATCCAAACGGCGTCCTTCATGTTCATGCCGCTAGCGAATGCCGTAAAGTTTTATTGCGAATTCGTGCCAACCATTCGCAGGGTTACGTCGTAGGAAAGGCCCTCGTCAACGGCACTCGCAGCCGTATTAACGCAATCGGCATCGGTGCCCTCGAGCCAAATATAGACCTTCAAAATTACGCCATTGTAGTCAACATGCGTGGCAAGCGCCGCTGGATTATCCACAGGTGTATCGAAGTTTTTACCGTTTTTTGTCGCGGCCCAGTTACCGCCATTTTGGTCAACATACGTCGTACCGAACAAATGCTTATACGTTGCAACCTTTGTACTCGAAGCGTCAGCAACCGCCGTCCAGCCCGCAATGCCGTTCTGCTTCGAGTACGCATCGTTGCCCGATCCGGCAGGCTCGCTTGGAGCATAGACAACTTTCAGCGTCTCGTTGCCCTGAGCGTCAACCGTCGTGATGCCGATGCGCATACTGCGCGCAACCTTATCGCTCAGCGGCTGCCCATTCGAGGTTACGGAAATAGCACCCTCATCGGCCGAACCATCCAAATAGACATCGGCAATGCCCGTGTCGCGCACGGTGTAAACCGTATAGGTGCTTACGTTATACGCGTAAAAGACCTTACCGCCCACGGTATATTGACCCGTTGCAGTATCGAGCCCATTGGCAAGCTGGTATGACGTAACCAAGGCCCCATCGCCCCACGACGCGGGAACAAACCACGTTTTGGCGTCATCGGTCGAAGAGGGGCTGATTTCATGGGCGGTCGTACTATCAAACGCAACCGTGTCGTTGTCTTTGCCGTGATCGGGCGTTGTGCCCGCAACAATTTGCAGCGTCATGCCATTAGCCATGGCCGTCACGGTTGCCGTTCTGGCGGAGACGGTGTTATTGAATGCGAACCACGCATATGTTGCCGAGCCTAAAGCAACGCACGCCATGACCACCGAAATGGCAGCGACGGCTAACTGTTTTTTGAGTTGCTTCACGCGCGAGGACATACGAAGTTGTTCCCTTGTTGCAATTCGGTCGATAAGGCTAACGGGGCTCGGTGCCTTGCACCAAACCCCGTTTTTAAGCTAATGATTCAACGTGACTTATGCCCCGGCAGAAACCGTCGTAGGCTGAGTAGCGCTGAAGTGAATGGTAACGCCAACGGAGTCGAGGATATTTTGCAGGTTGGCAGTGGTTACGGCAGCATCATTGCCATCGTAGTAGACGTACACGCTCACTGGGGTATCGGCATCTTTGACAACCGTGGCGGCAAGCGCCTTATCGGCAGTGCCCTCGAGCTTCTTTCCGTCAGGCGCCCAAACCTGCCAGTTATCAGGACCCACGACGAGAACGCGAATTGCATCCTTCAAGCCCTTATCGGCACCCGTAGTGACTTCGACGTTATCAATCTTAAGGTCGCTAAGGTCGACACCAGCAGAGCTGATTTTATAGTTGTCCGCTTTGCCCACAGCATATTGATCCTTTACGGCCTTAGCGGCATCGCCAACTTCGATATAATTTCCGCTCTTCTTGCCATCGGTCGTCGTGGTGCCATACGCAGTTACGAACTTCGGGGCCGGAGCCGCGGCGCCATCGGATTGAACCTCAGCAGGATAAAGAGCAACCTTAAGATCGGTCCAGTCAACGCTATTGGTCGTCTGAGTACCAATAGCAGACTTCTCGTATTCAATGCTCATGAATGCCGTATTGGACTGTGCCTTTACACCCGTCGTTTTAGCGGAAACCTCGTTGTTGCTCACAAACCATGCAAACGTGGCGGAGCCGAGGGCTACGGCTGCCACGAGCACCATGGCGATGGCGGCACCCATCTGCTTCTTTAATGCTTTGGTATCCATACGGACCCCTTTCTTTCCCCATTCGTCCCAGATGACCCTCGAGAAGCCCGGAAGGGGAGCCCGCGCTTTCGTGTTGGATGTTGCTTGCCCATCCTTAAAATATGAAATTGAGAATACCATAATTCTTACGATTTCCTTATGAGTTTTCGCGACCTGATAATCCAATTGATTCAACGGTCTACCTTGGGTTATGTAAACGCCGTTCGCCCTTTTTTAACGCGCGTTTTCGCGATGCCATAAGTCCGCCTTAAGGCTTGCGGTCGCAGTCGCGCGCCAGTGTACGCGCGCCCTCCCCC
>JAIIUG010000088.1:0-7964 GCA_022739635.1 Collinsella sp.
TCGGCCACGTCACATTGATATGCGCGCGCCGTGGCGCCAGCCGCCTCGCAGGCTTTGCACGTCTCGCGTGCCGCATCGACGCCGCCGGCATAGACGACGGCAATATCGTAGCCATCCTCCGCCAGGCCCACGGCACAAGCGCGGCCGATACCCCGCGAGCCGCCCGTGATTAGTGCCACGCGATGTGAGTCGTTGCGCTCGAGCGCGCCGTTGTTCAAGTTGCCCATGTCATTCCTTTCGGGTTACAGCCCTGTGGACTATGCGAGCTCGTTGGCGATAGCTGCGACCTGCTCGGCCGTTTCGCACGAATACACGCGAACGTCGCTCAGCGTACGCTTGACCAGGCCCGACAGCGTTTTGCCAGGACCGACCTCAATAAACGTGTCGATGCCCTGATCCTGCAGAGCATGCAGCGTGTCGACCCAGCGCACGGCATGGCTCACCTGGTTGGTCAGCACCTCCGATGCCGCCTGCGGGTCGGCCGGATAAGGCGCCGCCGTCATATTTGCCATGACCGGAATCAGCAGCGGAGACGGCGCGTGGCCGTCTTGGATATACGTCGCCAGCCCCTCAGTCGCCTCGGCCATATAGGGGCTATGGAATGCACCCGACACCGCGACTTTCATAGCGCGGCCGCCAGCCTCTTTTACTAGGACGTCGAGCTCCTGCAGCGCCTCGGGCGCTCCGGCAACAACCGTCTGCTGCGGACTGTTGTAGTTGACTGGCCAGCAGTCCTCGCCGGCCTGTTTTGCCAGGCCCTCGACTTGCGCCGCATCGAGTTTGATGACGGCGCGCATGCCGCCGGGGTGACGCTCGGCCGCCGTGGCCATCAATGCCGCGCGCTCACACACGAGCTCAAAACCCGCTCGCGTATCGAATGCCCCCGCGAAGGTGAGTGCTGCGACCTCGCCCAGCGAGAATCCCGCACAGGCGGCAGGCACCACGCCGCGCTCGCGCAGGGCGACGGCGACAGCCAAGTCGTGCACGAACACGCAAGGCTGCGTGTTCTCGGTCTGCGAGAGCTCCTCCTTGGAGGCGCTCCGGCACTGCTCGCTGGTCCCCGGGCGCACCTCGTCGGCAATGGCGAACACCTCGGCAGCCGCCGGCGATGCTTCGATGAGGTCGACGCCCATCGCGGGGTGCTGGGCACCCTGACCGGCAAACAGAAACGCTACGCTACCCATGCGGACGCACCCTTCAGGACATGCTCGGCGCCGCCGACCAGATCGTCGACGATTTCGCGAGCGCTCTGGCGCTCGTTGACCATGCCGGCAATCTGTCCGCACAAATACGAACCCTCTTCGTAATTACCGTCCTTTGCCGCCTTGCGAAGCGCACCCGTGCCCATGGCCCCGAGCTCCTCGGGACTTGCGCCCGCCGCCTCGTTCTTGGCATACGCGTTGGTGAAGGGGCTCTTGAGGGCACGAACCGGATGTCCCGTCGAGCGACCGGTCGCGCGCGTCGACGTGTCGCCTGCCTTGAGCACCAGCTCTTTGTACTGTTCGGATACGGTGCACTCGTTTGCGACCAGAAAGCGTGTTCCCACCTGGACGCCGGCAGCGCCGAGCATAAAGGCGGCCGCCACACCGCGGCCATCGGCGATACCGCCAGCCGCGACCACGGGAATATCGACCGCATCGACAACCTGCGGCACCAGTGCCATCGTCGAGGTCTCGCCAATATGGCCGCCTGATTCGGTGCCTTCGGCAACCACGGCGGTGGCCCCGCGACGCGCCACGAGACGCGCCAGCGCCACCGAGGCAACGACCGGGATGACCTTGATGCCCGCCTCGTTCCACGCCTTCATGTACTTGGTGGGATTGCCGGCGCCGGTCACCACAACGGGCACCCGCTCATCAATCACCACTTGTGCGACCTCGTCGACAAACGGGCTCATGAGCATAACGTTGACGCCAAAGGGCTTATCCGTCTTGGCGCGCAGCTCGTGAATCTGATCGCGCAGCCAGTTGGCATCGGCATTCATGGCCGCGATAATGCCTAAGCCGCCTGCCTCGGACACGGCCGATGCCAGCGAGGCGTCAGCAATCCAGGCCATGCCGCCCTGGAACACAGGCTTTTCGATGCCGAGCAGATCGCAGAGAGGAGACTTGAGCATCACTACTTCTCCAATGCCGCCTCGACCGTATCGACGAACTCGCCGACCGTCTTGGGGTTCTCCTCGGTATCGAGCTCAATGCCAAACTCGTCCTCGACGGCAACGAGGATCTCGACGGTACCCAGGCTGTCGAGGCCAATCTCCTCGAGCGTGGACTCGGGCTTCATCTCGACATCGTCAAGGCCGGCGGTCTCGCGGATAACGTCGCAAACGCGCTCGAAGGTCTTCTGATCTGCCATGGTAGTTCTCCTTTGTTTGTGCCCCAGGGGCGTTTTCATTTCCTATGTGCAGCTACTTCCAGCGAAGTAGATAGCCACCTACATCCAAGCCGGCGCCAAATCCAACGAGGGCGATGGTGTCGCCCGCATTCAGTGCGCCGGTATTTGCCAGTCGATCGAGAGCAAGCGGAATACAGGCGCTCGAGATGTTGCCGGTTTCACGCAACGTTCGGACCACACGGTCGTCCGGCACGCCTAAGCGCTTGACCGCCTGGCTCAAGATTCGTTCGTTAGCCTGATGGAATACAAAGTGGTCGATGTCCTCGACCGCGATGCTCGCGTCGCAAACGAGCTTGTTGACCGTGTCGCAGATGGCATTGACGCCAAACTTGAAGACGCGACGGCCGTTCATGGAAAGCACGCTTTCGCGGTCCTGCGCCGTCTTATACGGCGAGGAGCCCGCCAATCCGGGGACGCGCAGTGTTTCGACGTCAGGCGACGTCGAAAGCTCAACGGCGAGGGGATTCTCTCCCCCAGCCTCTATGACCGCAGCACCCGCGCCATCGCCAAAGAGCACGCAGGTGGCACGGTCGGTCCAGTCGAGCGCGCGCGTCATCTGCTCGGCAGCAACGATAAGCACGCGCCTGGCACGACCGCGGGCGATATAGCCCTCGGCGACATCGAGCGCAAATACGAAGCCGGCACAAGCCGCCGAAACGTCGAAAGCAGGACATGTGGCACCCAGGCGCTCAGCAATGGCGCACGCTTCGGCGGGAACGAGATGATCGCCCGTCGTCGTCGAACAGACGATAAGATCCAGCTGGCTCGCATCGATTCCGGACGTCTGGAGCGCTTGCTCGCTCGCCGCCACGGCAAGGTCGTCGAGTGACTCGGTGGTGCACACATGGCGGCTCTTGATGCCTGTGCGGGTAAAAATCCACTCATCCGAGGTATCGAGGAACTCGGACAGCTCGTCATTGGAAACACTGCGCTTGGGAAGCGCCGAGCCTGTTCCAAGAATCGTGAAACCCATCACTAACCTCCTTTGAGTTGTTGACGTGTTTACATCGACCAAGAGAGGATAGCGCATTCTTCGCTTTGTTGACGTGTTAACATTAAATTGTCCAAATGCGACAAAGGCTTCACATTGTGTCTATCTCTCGACACCATTCGCGTCATTCACTTATTCATTAAGGAGGTAGCAGCCGCTATGGATGCCCAATTAACGATAGTCGACGTAACCGGATCGACCAACGACGACCTGCTCGAAGCAGGAAAACAGGGAGCGCCGCACGGCACGGGGCTTGCAGCCCGCGCGCAAACGGCAGGACGCGGCCGACGCGGCCACAAGTGGGATTCAACCGCCGGCAACCTGTTGCTCTCGATTGTCCTACGTCCACGTGTTGATCCCGCCAAGTACTCTGGTCTTGCCGCCGTCAGCGGCTTAGCGGTGCTCGAGGCGCTCGAGGCGCAAGGTCTTGCTAACGAGATCGGCCTCAAATGGCCCAACGACCTCGTCGCGCGAGGGCGCAAACTCGGCGGCATCTTGGTCGAGGCGGCTCGTGACAACATGGGCATGCCCTTTGCCGTCTGCGGCATTGGCGTCAACGTAAACTACACGCCCCAAGAGGTTCCCGATGGCGGCCTGCCGGCAATCGGCCTCTCAGACCTCAACGAGAATGTTCCCACCGTCGATGTGCTACTCAGGGAGGTCCATCACGCGGTCGTGCACGCCGTAGGCACATGGGCAGATCTGCTCAACGCCATGGAAGAAGACGCCGGACCGATCGCGCCCGTCCACGATGATTATGTCGCTCATCTCAATTGGATTGGGGAGCACGTTATCGCCCGTTCCCCTGCCGGTGACGAGCTGGCGCGTGGCATCTTTCAAACGGTCGATGCCTTTGGTCGCGCGTGTATCGAAACGGAAGACGGCCTGCGATCCTTCCATTTTGAGGAGGCGTCATTGCGCCCATTGAGCGAATAGAGCGCCGCAGCCACCTACTCGGCAGCATTACCCGGCAGTCCAAACCATCATTCAAAACAAAAGAGCCCCGCTACCGTAATGGCAGCGGGGCTCTGTAAGCTATGAGCGATATCGCTTAGAGCTTGATGTCGATGTCGACGCCAGCGGGGAGGTCGAGACGCATGAGCGAATCAACAGTGCCCGAGGTGGGGTCGAGGATGTCGATGAGGCGCTTGTGGGTGCGCATCTCGAACTGCTCACGGGAGTCCTTGTTCACGTGCGGCGAGCGGATAACCGTGTACAGGTTGCGCTCGGTGGGCAGGGGGACAGGACCGGAAACGCGAGCGCCGGTCTTCTGAGCGGTCTCGACGATGAGCTTCGCGGACTGATCGACGACCTCGTGATCATAGCCCTTGAGGCGAATGCGGATCTTCTGGGTAGCCAACTTAAACCTCCAAAGAGTGCGAGAGATGTTCTCGCGGATTACGTAACAGGGAGCTCGAACTTAGGCGTTCTTGCTCATGACCTCGTCCACGATGGACTTGGGCGCGGGCTCATAAGAGTCGAACTGCATCGTGTAGGATGCACGGCCCTGGGTCTGGGAGCGAAGGTCGGTAGCGTAACCGAACATCTCGCCCAGCGGCACCTTGGCACGGATGAGCTTGCTGTTCTTGCGATCCTCCATGCCCTCGATCTTGCCGCGGCGACCGGAGAGGTTGCCCATAACGTCGCCCATGTACTGCTCGGGGGTCTCGACCTCGACAGCCATGATCGGCTCGAGCAGCTGCGGATCGGACTTCTTGAGGGCGTCCTTGATAGCCATGGAACCGGCGATCTTAAAGGCGGCCTCGGAGGAGTCGACCTCGTGGTAAGAACCGTCGAACAGGGTGACCTTAACGTCGAGGACCGGGAAGCCGGCGATAACACCGGTGTTCAGGGCCTCCTGGATGCCCTTGTCGATGGACGGGATGTACTCCTTGGGCACGACGCCGCCGACGATAGCGTTGACGAACTCGTAGCCGAAGCCCTCCTCCATCTTCTCGAGCTTGATGACGGCGTGGCCGTACTGACCGCGACCACCGGACTGACGGACGAACTTGCCCTCAGCCTTCTCGACGTCGTGACCAGCGGTCTCGCGGTAGGCAACCTGGGGCTTACCAACGTTAGCGTCAACCTTGAACTCACGGAGCAGACGGTCGACGATGATCTCGAGGTGCAGCTCGCCCATGCCGGCGATGATGGTCTGGCCGGTCTCGTGGTTGGTGGACACCTGGAAGGTCGGGTCCTCCTCGGCGAGCTTGGTCAGAGCCAGGGACATCTTGTCCTGCTCGGCCTTGGTCTTGGGCTCAATGGCAACGTCGATAACGGGCTTAGCGAACTCGATCTTCTCGAGGACGATCTCCTTGCCCTCGGCGCACAGGGTGTCACCAGTGGTGGAGTTCTTGAAGCCGACGCAAGCGACGATGTCGCCGGCGGCAGCGTCGTCACGGTCGATACGCTCGGCGGCGTTCATCTCGAGAATGCGGCCGAGGCGCTCGCGCTGACCGTTGGAAGCGTTGACCACGTAGGAGCCGGACTCAGCGCGGCCGGAGTAAACGCGGACGTAGGTGAGCTTACCGACGAACGGGTCGGTCATGATCTTGAAGACCAGGCCGGAGAAGGGCTCGTCGAAGGAAGGATGACGCTGGATCTCCTCGCCGGTGTCCGGATCGGTACCGGTGACGGCCTCGACGTCGAGCGGGCTGGGCAGGTAGTCGACGACAGCGTCGAGCAGCTCCTGAACGCCCTTGTTCTTGTAGGCGGAGCCCACGAAGACGAGGTTGAGCTCGTTGGCAAGAACGCCCTTGCGCAGAGCAGCCTTGAGCTCCTCGACGGTGAAGTCCTCCTCCATGAGGATCTTCTCCATGAGCTCGTCGTCAAAGCTGGCAGCAGCGTCGAGGAGCTCCTCGCGCTTGGTGGCAGCGATGTCAGCGAACTCAGCCGGGATCTCGTCCATCGGCTCGGGGTAGGTCATGCCCTTCTCGTCGGCCTTGAAGTCCCATGCAGTCATGGTGACCAGGTCGATGACGCCCCAGAAGTTGTCCTCGGCGCCCATCGGGACCTGAGCGGCCACGGCGTTAGCGTCGAGACGATCCTTCATGGTCTCGATAGCGTTGAAGAAGTCAGCGCCCACGCGGTCATACTTGTTGATGAAGGCGATGCGGGGGACGTTGAAGGTAGAAGCCTGACGCCAAACGGTCTCAGACTGGGGCTGAACGCCAGCAACGGCGTCGAAGACGGCGACAGCGCCATCGAGGACGCGCAGGCAGCGCTCGACCTCGGCGGTGAAGTCAACGTGGCCCGGTGTGTCGATGATCTGGATGCGGTAGTCCTTACCGTCCTTGTTCCAGAAGCACGTGGTAGCAGCGGAGGTAATGGTTACGCCGCGCTCCTGCTCCTGAACCATCCAGTCCATGGTGGCAGCGCCCTCATGGACCTCACCGATCTTGTGGGTCTTACCGGTGTAGTAAAGAATACGCTCGGTCGTGGTGGTCTTACCGGCATCGATGTGGGCCATGATGCCGATGTTACGGGTATCGGAAAGCTTGTACTTAGGCTTAGCCATGTTAGTTCCTTACCTTAACTTACCAACGATAGTGAGAGAACGCGCGGTTGGCCTCGGCCATCTTGAAGACGTCCTCACGCTTCTTGACGGAAGCGCCAAGACCGTTGGAGGCGTCGAGGATCTCGTTAGCGAGACGCTCGGCCATGGTCTTCTCCTTGCGAGCGCGGGAGAAGTTGACGATCCAGCGGATACCCAGAGCGGTGGAACGACGGGAGTTGACCTCCATCGGGACCTGATAGGTAGCGCCACCGACACGCTTGGGCTTAACCTCGAGCGTGGGTTTGACGTTGTCCATAGCCTTCTTGAAGGTAGCGAGAGCGTCGCCACCCTCGGACTTCTCGGCAACGATCTCGAAAGCGGTGTAAACGATGCGCTCAGCGGTGGCCTTCTTGCCATCAAGAAGGACCTTGTTGATGAGCTGAGTCACCAGGCGGTTGTTGTAAACGGCGTCAGGCTGAACCTCACGACGATTAGCTGCTGCACGACGCGGCATGTGAAATCTCCTTAAGTGTCTACCGTGCGGCGCTTAGGCGGCACACGGCGAAAGTATCAAAACGTTATCTGGCTTATTTAGCCTTGGGGCGCTTAGCACCGTACTTGGAACGGGCCTGCATACGGTTCTGGACCGGAGCAGCGTCGTAGGCGCCACGGATGACGTGATAACGGACACCAGGGAGGTCACGGACACGACCGCCGCGGACGAGCACGATGGAGTGCTCCTGCAGGTTGTGGCCCTCACCCGGGATGTAAGCAGTAACTTCGATGCCGTTGACAAGGCGAACACGGGCAACCTTACGAAGAGCCGAGTTCGGCTTCTTGGGGCTCGTGGTGAAGACGCGGGTGCACACGCCGCGCTTCTGGGAGTTGTGCTGCAGAGCAGCGTTCTTGGACTTCTTGGGCACGGAACGACGGCCCTGGCGAACCAGCTGGTTAATAGTAGGCAAAGCGTACTCCTTCTCGAATGATTCCAGCTTTCTGTAAAGTGCAACGGCTTGAATCGAGGGGTCAGCATCCCCCTACGAAACACGCAGTTCGATAGGATACGTGGCGTTAGCTGTG
>JAIIUG010000089.1:0-7865 GCA_022739635.1 Collinsella sp.
AACAAAACGAAAAAGACCGGCTAGCCTGCGGGCAAGCCGGTCAGGTGCTCACCCCAAAGGGATGGGACTACTCTGCGTCCGCGTCGCTGTCCTCTGCCTGCTTCTTCTTGGCAGCAGCGAGCTTGGCCTCGAGCTCAGCGATCTCCTTGTCCTCCTCGGACTGCTCGACCACGACCTCCTCGGCCTGCTTGGTCTCGGCCTTATCGTCGCCCTCCATACCCTCACGGATATTCTTGACGGTGGAGCCGAGGGACTTGCCGAGCTTCGGCAGGTTCTTGGGCCCGAAGATAATCAGGACAACGACGAGAATAATGATGAGCTCAGGAGCCCTCAGTCCAAACATGTAGACCTCCACAATACAGCGAGACAAGCTCGAATGAGTATACCGCGGGTATCGCGGTATCACAACAATAGCTAAAAAAAGGGACCGCAAGAAGCGGTCCCTCCTCATGCTCTGGTCGGGTTGACTGGATTTGAACCAGCGACCCCTGCGTCCCGAACGCAGTGCTCTACCAAACTGAGCCACAACCCGTTAGCTCGACTATAGTAACAAAGATTTCCATCGTGTGCTAGAGAAATTTTTACTTCTTTGGCACTTCGATGCGAACCGTGTTGGGAATGAGCTCCGTCGCGCAGGACCACCAGCCGTTTTGCTGGGCAGCGTCGGCAAGCCTTTCGGCCGTGGCGGCGGTGTCGCAAATGGCAAACGAGCAGGCGCCCGATCCGCACACATCTACAGCAACGGTGCCGTCTTGTTTACGCAGCCAATCGAGAACCGTTTGTATCTGCGGCTCCATCTGCGCGGAAATGACACCTAGGTTGTTATGGATGAGCGCATATGCCGTCTCGGCATCACCAGCACGCAAGGCAGAAGCTATCGCGCCGGGCTTGTCTGCAGGCACCGGGGCCTCGTCAAAACGTCGATAGGCTTCAATTGTCGAAACGCTTGCCTCGCGCGGCTTGACCAACACGACGGGCGTTGCGGGCAGCACGGGATACTCAGTTGCCAGCACGTCTCCCCCACCTACGTAGAACGAAGGGCTCGCGTGCAAAAAGAACGGGACGTCAGCACCAATGCCCCGCGCAATGTCGTCGAGCGCGGGGTCGGTGCGATCAATTCCCCAGAGCTCCGCCAAGGCGACAATGACCGCGGCCGCATCCGTCGAGGGACCGCCCAAGCCGGCGCACAATGGAATGCGCTTCTCAATCGTCACGCAGATGTTTGCCTCGCGACCATAATGCTCGGCCATAGCAACCGCAGCCCGATACGCCGTATTCTTTTGCATGGGAAAATCTGATGACGGAACCGTCTGGACGGTCAACGCCTGCGCCGGCGTAACCGTCACGGTATCGGAAAGACCGACAGCTGCCATCAGGGAATCGACCCTGTGGTAGCCGCGGTCATCGCGCTCGGTATGAACCCCCAGGTAGAGGTTAATCTTTGCCGGCGCGGAAAGAGTCAGGGACCGATCGGTCACCGCTAGTGCTCCTCGAGCTGATTGCCGAGCGGGGTAAAGATATGCTCGCCGCTCTCGGGGTCGAACAGCTCGACCTGACCGGTGAGGACATCGATATACTGGTAGGACTGACGCGACTTGCGCCCGCGACGTTCGTCGACCTCGACGATAAAGACGGCGGGGTGGACGCTCTTGATGGTGCCCATGCGCTCGACGACGCGGGTGCGGCCCATGTTGGCCTTCACCTTGACGCGATCGCCCACCATATCGGTCAGCTTCTCGTGGATGTCGTCGACGTGATTGACTTCCATCTCTTCCATGAACAGGGCCTCCAGAAGGTGCAATTCAAAAAGGGGATAATACCCCTAAGATAGACAAAACTCTAATACTATAGCACCCTGCTGCCGCCATACGCAAGTAGCTAAATAAGCCCCGTCCCAAATACGCACCAGACGACAACCTCGCATGACCAGTTGTTACGCGGTTTGGTAAAACCGCGTAACCTAAAGGTTGTCCGTGTCCAAGACGATGGTGAATGGGCCGTCGTTGACCAAGTCGACTTTCATATCAGCGCCAAAGATGCCGTGCGCCACGTGTTCGACATCTTGGCGAACGAGCGTCAGGAAGTACTCGTAGAGCTCGTTGGCGACATCGGGGGCGCCGGCATCCGTAAACGATGGGCGGCGGCCGTGACGGCAATCGGCGAACAGCGTGAACTGCGACACTACGAGAACCTCGCCGTCGACATCGGCAAGCGCCAAGTTGGTCTTGCCGTTCTCGTCCTCGTTAATGCGCAAGCCCCGGAGCTTGCCCCACAGCTTATCAGCCTCGGCGCGCGTGTCGCCGTGGCCCACGCCCAACAGCACCAGATAGCCGCGTCCAATGCGGCCCACGCACTCGCCGTCGACCGTCACGCCGGCGTTGAGCACGCGCTGCACCACCGCACGCACGGCCTACTCCTCGCCCGTCAGCTTGGCGGACAGATGCTCGAGCGCATGGAATCGATGGCTGATGGCGTTCTTCTCGTCCGCCGTGAGCTCGGCCATAGTCTTGCCCGGCGTATCGACCGGCAGGAACAGCGGGTCGTAGCCAAAGCCGTGATCGCCGCGGCCCTCGTGCGCGATAACGCCCTCGCAGGTGCCCTCACCATAGGTGACCAGGCCGTCCGTGTCGATGAGCGCGACGACGCTCATAAAGCGTGCAGTGCGATCCTCGTCTGCCACGCCCTCCAGATTCACGAGCAGCTTGGCGTTGTTGGCGGCATCGTCGCCATGCACGCCCGCATAGCGTGCGCTATACACGCCCGGCTTGCCGTCCAGCGCGTCGACGACCAAGCCAGAATCGTCGGCGATGGCCATAAGGCCCGTCTCCTCGACGGCAGCCTGCGCCTTGATGATGGCGTTCTCCAAAAACGTCGTGCCGTTTTCCTCGGGATCCTCAAAATCACCCAGCTGGCCGAGCGCCACAAAGCGAACCTCGGGCATGACCTTGCCCAAAATGGCCTCGATCTCGGTGAGCTTATGGGCGTTGCCCGTTGCCACGACAATGGTCGCTGCCGGGTCGAGGGTGTCGATGTCAATCTTCTCAAGTGCCATAGCTGGCCTCCTTTGTCTCTATAGCAATGCCGAGTTGAGGACGACGAGGACCTCGGCCTCTCTCCCCTCTCAATCAACGGCAGTCTTATACTTCGACGTTTTCGCAGATAAAACCTGCCAAAATAACCCTGTCCCCTTTTGGCAGGTTAGGCGAGGGCCTGGCGCTGAAGCTCGATGAGCTCGGCAACGCCCTTGTCGCCCAGGTCGAGTAGGGCGTTGAGACGCTTACGGTCGAAGGGCACCTGCTCACCGGTACCCTGAAGTTCGATCATCTCGCCGGAATCGGTGGCGACGAGGTTCATGTCGACCTCGGCGTGGCTGTCCTCGGAATAATCCAAGTCGAGCAGCGTATTGCCGTCGACAACGCCCATGGAGATGGCAGCCACCTGGCCGGTAAGCGGGATGCGCTCGAGTTTGCCCGCCTCGACCCACATGGCAAGGGCGTCGTGCAACGCCACCCAGGCGCCGGTAATGCTCGCCGTACGCGTGCCGCCATCGGCCTGAATCACATCGCAGTCGACGGTAATGGTATACTCGCCGAGCGCCTTCATGTTGACGACGGTACGCAGACTGCGGCCGATAAGCCTCTCGATCTCCATGGAGCGGCCCTTGCGGTTGGCATGCTCGCGTTTGCAGCGTTTACCGGTCGAGGCCGGCAGCATCGCATATTCCGCCGTTACCCAGCCGGCCTTGGCGCCCTTGCGCCAACCCGGGACGCCCTCCTCGATGGTGGCGGCGCACAGTACGCGCGTGTCGCCAAACTCGGCCAAACACGAGCCGTGGGCATGCTTCATGACGCCGCGAGTAAGCTTGATGGGGCGCAGCTCATTGGCGGCACGGCCGTTGGCACGGTTGACCTGCATGTACTCCATAGAAATATCCTTTCGGCAGAAGAAGAGGGCAAGTCTTTGGACGGTAACCCTACATCTATTTCAGTTCGTCGATATCGACATGCTCGATGCTTTTGAGCGGCTGGCCAAAGATAAAGCTACCCGCCACCGCAAACTCGGCAATGTTGTCAGACGTAGTGGCAAAGCGATGCTGCGGCTCGGCAGCGTCGCCCGCCAGTTGCTCACGGCGCGTGAGGATATCGGTCAGCTCGCGCGTAGTCTCCTCGGCGGAACTCACCACGCGCACCCCGGGCCCCAGCGCATGGCGAATAGGCCCCACGAGCAGCGGAAAGTGCGTGCAGCCAAGCACCACGGTATCGATTCCGCGATCGCGCAGCGGCTCAACCGTGGCGCCGACCAGCGCTCGCACGGCCGGCGTATCAAAGACATCCTCGTTCTCGAGCCACTGCTCCTGCAGATGCGCACCCGAGGCGAGCTCGTGCTCGACAACCTCGACAAAACTCGAAGCCGGGCAGCCGTATACGTCGACGCCGGCATCCAGGTCCTGAATGGCACGCGTGTAAGCGCCCGAGCGAATGGTGAGGTTGGTAGCGAGCACGCCCACCCGGCGCGTGCGGGTGCTGTTGATTGCCGCGCGTGCGCCCGGTGCGATCACACCGATGACGGGGACGTCGAGCACCTGCTGGGCCAAACGCAAGGCCGCAGCGGTCGCCGTATTGCAGGCGATGACCATGATCTTGACGTCGTGCTTCGACAGCCAGCGGCCTGCCTGCAGCGCAAACGAGCGCACCTCGTCCTCGGTGCGGGTGCCATATGGGCAGCGTTTGGTGTCGCCGAAGTAGTAGACGGACTCATGCGGCAGCGCCGTCGCGATGGCGCGTGCAACCGTCAGACCGCCCAGACCCGAGTCGAATACGCCAATGGGGCGCGTGTCCCCGGCCAGATTCTCGATATCGGACATTACCTCACCAGATTCTCTCTCGAAAAGATATGGCTCAGAACGATAGGACCGCGCTACGAACGAGCCGCGACCAGCAGCTCGGCCGTTGCCACCCAGCCGTCGACAATCTTGCCACGCGTGACGTAAGCGTTATCGCAAGCGTCCAGGAACTCGGGCGCGCCGGCGCTGGTCAGGCCGTTCTCGACCAAACAGAACGTGCCAACGTGGTCGGCCATGTAGAAATCGGACTCGGAATCGCCGAGCGCCAGCGTCTCCTCGCGCTCGATACCCAGGTGCTCGCAGAAACGTGCGATGGCAACGCCCTTGTTGAGGCCGACGGGATTGATGTTAAACGCGCGGCCATCCTCGACGCGTTCGAGCTCGAGCGTCGTCGGCTTGGACAGATGTGTCAGGTGGCCGTTGCAGGCCCAGACCAGGCCGCAGCCGGCCTCGTCAAGAATGGCCTGGACCTCGTCGTCGGGCACATCGCCGCGCATGCCGACGGTGACCTCGCGGTACTTGTAGCCAGTCGACATGTCGTTGTGGTACTCGATCTTATGCGGCCAGCGGGCGAGAATCTTCTCGCACACGCCAGTCTGCTCGATCACCTGATGCGGCGTGAAGCCGCAGGCGGGGTCGTAGGGCATATCGCCGGTCAGATACTCCCAATCGTTGGCCTTGAGATCGTACATGACCAGGCCACCCATCTCGCCGATGTAGGAGTTGAGGCCGAGCACGCGCGCATCCTCGTGGATCATGGTGCGGTTGCGGCCCGAGGTGGGGACCACCTGGATGCCGGCGCGGGCAAGTGCCACGACAGCCTCGACGAGCTTGGTCGAGGGGTTGCCGTCGTTGTCGCGCAGCACGCACGAGCCGGGCGCAAGCATGGTGGCGTCCAGGTCGGTAAAGACGTACTTAACCTTGGCAAGACGCTCGCGCATCTCGCCCGAAAGCTCAGCGACGATCGGCAGGGTATTGTGGGACATGGTCACTCCATTACGTAGAAGGGGCTTCTGGTCTTAGGCAGCGCGCCTCACTTGAGGGAAAACGCGCTTGCAACGGCAGCGCGCTCGGGACGCCGCCCTCATCGCAGTTCATTAGTCAAACTGGGTAACATCGATTAAACGGTTGGCAAGCGAAAGATCGCTCTCGATGGGTACGAACTCATCACCCACGTGCATGAGCTCTTCGTCGCCCTTTGCCAACAGCAAGACGATGGTAGGCACATCGGGGCTGACGTATTCCTCGCGCGCCGCCTTGAATGCCGCGTGCACAGCAGCCTCGCGATCGAGGATGATCTTGTTCGGGGTATCGTCGGGAACATGCTCGGCAAGCTCGCGACAGACCTTCATCGGGTCCTCGTGAGCCGGATCCTCGTTGGTAAAGATCAGCAGATCAGAATATGGCGCGGCCTCGCGCGGAAGCTGCTCACGGCGCTCCTGCGCCTTGCCTCCAGCAGCACCAAACAGCGCAATGACCGGGCTGGTGGGAAACGCGCGCTTGACCGATGAAAAGAGTGAGCGGAACGAAAGCTGGTTGTGAGCGTAGTCAACAACGCAAACCACGCGTCCATCCTTCGACTCCACGACCTCCATGCGGCCCGGCACGCGCAGCTTGGAGAGGCCCTTCTTGATGGCATCGATTCCGATGCCAATCTCGCGCGCGGCGGCGATAGCGACCAGCGCGTTCTCCACGTTAAAGTCTCCCGCGATACCCAGCAGGACCTTCTCCCCCGCCTCGGGCTCGTCGGCGCTCATGCCATGCAGGTTAAACTCGATGTTAAAGCCGACCATGCGGACATCGCTTGCCCACAGGCTCGCCTCGGGATGCTCGACGCCAACGGTCACCAAGCGCTCGGCCGTCGACGCGGCCTCCAGCACGCGTTCGACTTCATCGGTGCCCAGATTCACTACGGCGGTCTTAGCCTGATCAAAGATCCTGAGCTTGCTCTCAAAATAATCCTCGAAGGTCGGGTGCTCAATCGGTGAGATGTGGTCACGCCCGATGTTGAGGAAGCACGCCACGTCAAACGGCAGGTTCTCGACGCGTTGGTACTTGAGCGCCTGGCTTGAGACCTCCATGACCATGGACTGGCGACCAGACGCGCGGCAGTTGGCGATATGGCGCCAGACCTCGG
The DNA here is from genome assembly GCA_022739635.1 of Collinsella sp. Classification (GTDB taxonomy): domain Bacteria; phylum Actinomycetota; class Coriobacteriia; order Coriobacteriales; family Coriobacteriaceae; genus Collinsella. The sequence goes on from JAIIUG010000089.1 coordinate 6,981, forward strand.
GGGCCTCGGGCGTGGTGTTGGTGCTCTCGTAGCACTCGATACCATCGTCGGTGTTCACCGAGCCGATCATGCCACAGGACTCGCCCGCCGCCTTGATGATGGACTGGAGCATAAAAGCGGCCGTGGTCTTTCCCTTGGTACCGGTGATACCCACGATCTTAACGTCGTGGTCGGGGCGGTTGTAGACCTCCGGCGGCAGCAGGGCCATGGCCGTGCGCACGCTATCCACGACCAGCATCGCCGCACCGTTCTCTTTCGCCAGCGGCTCCAGAGACTCGACCAACGACTCTTCGCACACAAATGCGACGGCGCCCGCATCGAGCGCCATGCTCAAAAACGCGGGCTTAAAGGCAGCGCCCTTGCAAAAGAACACGTCACCTGCCGAAACCGCGCGCGAATCAAACGAGCAGCCGGTCACGGCACGCTCGTCAACCTGCTCCGATGCGCGCAGCTCGCCGCACACATCGAGAAGCTTGGCAAGCGTATCGACCGTGGTCACGGTCGCGGAATCCGAATGGTGCATCTTTCACCTTTCTCAGCCATTTGGCAGGGACGGTTTTCATAGTAACTGAAACGTGCTCGCGCAAAAACGGCTCCCGGAGGAGCCGTTACGCGCAGGCATTCGAAAGCCGATGCTAGGCAGCCTGAACAGAAGGCTGGCCCTCGTCGATAAAGAAGCGCTTGTACCACACCAAGAACACGAGCGGCGTATAGATCTTGCGCTGGAAATCGCCCTTGCCCGCAAAGTGCAGGTCGAGCAGATGCATGAGCTCCTCGGTGTCGAAAAACTCGCTTGCCCACGGCGCGGTGAAGTACTCCTTGACATAGTCGTACCACTTTTGCTCGCGCAGCCAGTAGACAATCGGCACCGGGAAGCCCACCTTG
>JAIIUG010000090.1:0-7759 GCA_022739635.1 Collinsella sp.
CAAACTTGTTGCGCAACATGAAAAAGTTTTTGAGGTATCGTCCCCGACCGTCTAAGCCACGATCAGACACTGCCGATTACGCCAACTTGTGGCCACAATTCATGCAGAAGGCGTGACCCGCCTGGATGGGCGCGCCGCACGCGGGGCATACGGCCGCACCGTCGGTAGGAGCAACCTGAGCCTCGACCGGCGTGGGGGCCGCCTGGGCCTGGCGAGCCAGCTCGGCCTGGATCTCGGCCATCGACTTACCGCAACCCGAGCAAAACATGACGGACTGCTGCAGGCGGTTGTGGCAAAACGGACAATCGATGAATGCAGAAGCATAGGCCGCCGCCTGCGCTTGGCGCTCGAGCTCGTCGATCTGGGCCTGAAGCTGAGCACGCTCGTTGTCGATTGCGGCGATGCCGTCAAAAAGCTCCTCGCGGCCCTGACGCAGCTCAGTGTTGTCCTTGGTCGCCTCGTACAGGCTGGCACCCAGCTGGCCGGCAAGCTGCTGGCGGCGCTTAAGGGCGTCATTCATCTGGCTCTTGATCCTGTTAACCTGCAGGGCACGGTTGGCATCCGAAGCCGTACGATCGAGCGATGCCTGCATCTCATCAAGAAAACCCATGGTGGGTCCTTTCTCGTCTAGGTATAAGGGCGCGGTGGCCCCCTCTCAAATGCGCCCATCATCGCACAGCGGCAGCACATCTGCACGCAAAACGGTGTTTTTCAACAGCGCCGCAACCGCGAATGAGAGAAACTAGCCATATTATTGGACATTGCGCGCGAAAGCGGACGACAATTACGCCGTCGCCACCCGCGCCTCATCACGACCGACACCCAAGGGGGCGAAGATGGACAATCAAGGACAGCAGGAGCTCATCGTGCTCGACACGTTTGAGCCTGCGGTTGCCTTTGATCCCGCCAAGCGCGACGAATCGCGCCGCCGCTTCTCGATGTTCCTCGTCCAAAGCGAGGCCGGCCAGGGCGGCACGGGCGTAGTCCAGCGTGCCACCAACACCGCCGGCGAGATCTTTGCCATCAAGCGCCTGCATGTGAGCGACACCACGGACGAGCGCATCGCCGCCGGCATGCGCGCCGTGCTGTTCGAGGAATATCGCAACCAGCTCACCGTCTCGCACCTTAAGGGCTTTCCACGCGTATACGGCTATGGCACCAGCAACGGCGAGCCGCTCATCGTTATGGAATGGGTCGAAGGCTCCACGCTCAAGCACATCACCCCGCAGCTCCCCCACGAGGACGGCGGCGTGCGCGGCGACGCGGTAGCGGCCATCGGTGTTGCCGTGCTCTCCATTCTCAATAACGTACGGCACCTGGACACGGGCGTTGCCCACCGCGACATCTCGCCGCGCAACATCATGGTCGCCACGAGCGAGCGCTCGCTCCAAGACCAGCTTGCCACACTCGACTTTGATATCCGCCTCATCGACTTTGGCAGCTCCACGGCGCTCAACCCCATCGACCCCACCTTTACCGTGCGCGCCGACGTCTGGCGTGGCGGCACGCCCGAGTACGCGCCGCCCGAGATGCTCACCCACGACATCGCGGGCATCGAGACCAGGCGCTTGAGTCCCACGGTCGACATCTACGCGCTCTCGAGCGTGCTCTACGAGCTGTACTGCGGACACACTCCGTTTAACCTGCAGGCGCTGGGCACCGCATCTCCCTACCGCGTCAAAACCGAAACCGCCTTTGAGATACCGCAGGCCCGCACGGCCGCCGACGAGGCGCTCATCAGCATTATCGTGGCGGGACTCGCCGTCGATCAGGAGCGGCGTCCCTCCGTCGAGCAGATGCTCGACCTGCTGCGCCGCTGGCAATCGAGCGAACTGGGCGACTGGCCCACGCCCGAGCCAATCTGGGGCAGCAGAGTCATGGACGCCCAGACGACCTATATCGGCCCGGGGGCAAGCGTCGACGAGCCCGTGCCGGCTACGTTTGATACCGCGCAGCCCGTCATGTTTCCGCTGGACGACAACGACGTTTCCGCTCCGGCTGACCCATTTGCAGCCGCGCCTGATGCCGCTGCCGAAGATGCCCCGTTGGACCACGGACATCGGGACCACGCATCCTATCTGCCCGTACCGGTTGTGCTCGAGGCGCCCCGGGCGGCCTATGGCGCCGTGCCTGCCGCGACGCCCGCGGCAGGCACCGCCGCACCCGTCGCACAAAACGCGATCTTTGGCGGCGCGGCGGCAGGCCCTTCTGCATCCGCTGGCTCCGCTGGTTCCGTCGCCCCTGCCGGCCTTTCCTCGACAGCGTCCGCAGCCACCACGACGGCCGCGGCGGCAACGTCCATCTCGCGCCGCGCTTTTCTCGCAGCGGGGGGCCTCGCCTTTACGGCACTTGTCGGTGGCGGCGCCTACCTGCTGTCGCGTAACCTACACAATGGCAGCGACACCGCGGTTGCGGCAGACGCCAAAAGCGACGACAGCTCGTCCAAAAGCAAAAAAGACAGCAACTCCGACGCTTCGGACAGCTCCGACACCTCCGCAACGTCGTCCAACACCATCAGCGTGGAGATGCGCTATGCCGCCCAAAGCGACGGCAAATGGGGCCTGATCAACGACACCGGCGCCTGGAAGGTTAAACCGATTTACAGCGATATGCGGCTTTACGGTGCCGGGCTTGCCGCCGCACTCGATTCCGCCACCGGCATGTGGGGCTATATCGACCAGGACGGCAATTGGGCTATCGAGCCGCAGTTCTCGGACACCCGGCCCTTCAACGACTACGGTGCTGTCGTCCAAGATGCACAGACCAGTTTTTGGGGCGTGCTCAACCGCCAGGGAAAGTGGATCGTCGAGGCCAAGTACTACGCCATGGGCGATATGGTGCTGGGCAACTTTGTCCCCTACCGCTCCAGCAACGAAGAGGACAGCTGGGGCTACATCTACATCAAGACCGGCAAGCGCAACGACGTGCCGCCGACCTTTAGGGGCCTGGGCGGCTGGGATTCGGCAAACGGCCTGGGGCCAGCGACGCAGGACGGCACCACCTGGGGCTACATCAACGGCTACGGCCAGTGGAAGATCGAGCCGCAGTTTAAATCCGCACGCCGCTTTGCCAGCAATCGCGCCGCCGTACAGTTCGATGACGGCTCGTGGGGCTATATCCTGCCCGACGGCACGCGCGCGTTTTCTGCCACCTTTGCCGAGGCGCGCGAGTTCGCCAACGGCTGGGCACCCGTCAAGGACCAGGCGACCGGCCTTTGGGGCTGTTCGACGGTGAGCGGCGCTTGGCAAGTCGAGCCCAAGTTCCGTGCCATGGGCGACATCTTCTACACCTCCACCGACGTCTTTTTGCCTGTACAGGACAACGAAAGCGGCAAATGGGGCGTGCTCGACGACGCCGGCGACTGGCGCGTTATGCCCAAATTCGATGCGATTATCTAGCGCCAGCGCCCCAGCCCGTTTATAGCAATGTAAAGACGGCGTTGACGTGCATGTTTTAGTCCGCCCAATCGGATATAGTAGATTGGACTGTCAAACTGCATGCAAGTTCGGTCTGCGTGCTGCAACCGCAAGGAGGGGACCAATGGATCGAGAGACACCGCGCTCCGTCATGTTCGACGATCTGCGCAAGTTCGGCGGAATCACCAATCGTGATACCGCTTGGATGCTGCTGCGCCCCACCCCTATGGCCGGTGGCAAAGCACCACGCGACCGCGTGGACGAGCGAACGTTCCTATCGCGCGAGGTTGTTCACGCCCCCGTCGAGCGTCCGCGCCCCGAGCTGTTTGCCGATATTACCCAGACGGCCCAAAACATCACCGCTCGTCTGATCTCCAACCTCGGTGGCAGCGAGATGGCTCGCGCCATGGTGGCAGAGCATTACAGCGGCGAGGCTGCCGACGCCATGCGCGAGTCGCTGAGCGCCTATGGACTCGACGACCGCATCTACCGCAACGCCTGCGATCGCATCGCCGCGCCCGGCACCACGGCCGCCGATTGTGCACTACCGCTAGTCACGTTGTTTGTGGCGTGCGGTTGCCTGTGCGACCCGCAAGCCGCCGTGCAGGTGACCGAGACGCTTATCGCCGACAAGATGGGTGGGCACTTCTCCACCACCGAGCTCAGCGTAGGCGAAGGCTTTACCGCCGCCGTCGAGGACGAGGTCAAGCATGCCGAGCGCCTGGGCCTTATCCGCATTGTGGGTAACGCCGCCAAGCCTCCGCTATACCCGCTCAACGAGGGCGAGGGCGGCACCATAATCGGTTCGCTCGCCACGGGCACCGGTGCCATCACCGATGTCGACCGCGATGTCTCACGCCGACATGCACGCGTTTTTGCCAAGGATGGTTACTGGTACGTGCAGGGCCTGGGTTCCACCAACGGTACCGTGCTCATCTCGGGCGCTGATATGTCCCAGCACGTGGTCGAGCCGCCTCGCCATACACGCAGACCCGGCGTTGAATACCCGCCCGTTCCCCTGTGGCACAGCGACACTATTTGTTTGGGTGCCACGACCCGTTTTTTGGTTATGAAACTCGCAATTTAGCATTGTGCCCGGCGCCGTACGTGGCGTACCGGGCACAACGTCTATTTGGTAAGAAGCGGTGCGCCCGCGCCCGCGACACCACAAGGTAAGGTCACCATGGCAGACACCACTCCGCAGCCCGATTCGATGACGGTCCTCTTTCAGCTCGAGTCGTTCGATACCGCCGCCCCCGTCAATCCCGCCGACGAAGAGCTCGCCAAACGCCGCTTTATGACGCTCATGGTCACGGCCGACCGTTCCTCGCACGGCAACACGGGCCTTGTGCTGCAGGCGCATAACACCTCAAACGAGCGATTCGCCGTCAAAGTGCTCGCGGACAACACGCTCATGCGTGCGCTGGGAACCAATACCCCGTCGCGTACGGCAGACGAATCCGCCATGCATCTGGCAAACACCGCCGCGCTTTTTGAGGAATACCGAAACCTCTGCCGCGTGTCACACTTGCGTGGTTTTCCCCACGTCTACGGCTATGGCACGTGCCAGGGCGAACCGCTTATCCTTATGGAGTGGATCGAGGGTACGTCGCTCGACAAAGTGACCAGTATGTTGCCGCACGACGGCGAGGGTGTGACTTGTGCCGCCACCGCATCGGTAGGCTGCGCTGTCCTGGGCACGCTGCTGTCGACCCAAAACCTCGAGACACCGCTTGTACACCGCGACCTTTCGCCTGCGAACATCATGTTCCGCACCAACGAGCTTGGCATCGACGAGCAGGTGCAGGCTCTGGCGTTTAAGCCGTGCCTGGTCGATATGGGCTCCTCGATCCCGGCCCTGGGCAGCGACACGCTCACGCAGCGCGCCGACATTTGGCGCTATGCCACGCCGGCATACGCCGCGCCCGAAATGCTCACTCGCGATATCCCCAACGTTGCCGAGCTGCGTCGCTCTCCCTCCGTCGACGTGTACGCCATCGCAGGCATTCTCTACGAGCTCTACAGCGGTCACACCCCCTTTAGGGCGGCTAGGCATCAAGCGCATGAAGTCAGCTCGTATTACCTGCTCAAAACGCAAAACGAGCCCGAGCCGCTCGTCGCCCACAAGGATGACGACCGGGCGTTTGCCGACCTCATCATGTCCTGCCTCGTGACCGACCAGGCATCGCGCCCCAGCGAGCGCGAATTCTACGAGGGCCTATTGGCATTCGCTCCCGACCTGGGCGAATCGGCCGCAAGCACACCGGGTCTCTCCAACCAGCCCATCAACATCGATGCCGGCGCGCACCTTAAGGTCGACGTCGCTGGCGACCGCGCCCGAGCGCTTTTGGAACAGGCCCGCCGCGATGCCATGACCCGCCGCCGGTTTATTATCGGCGGCGTTGTCGCAGTCGTCGCAGGACTCGGAGCCGTTGGCGCCGCCACTCACGGCTTTGGCATTCCCGACTACCTCGACGGCATCCGCAGCTCCCTTGACGACTACACCTGGGATCAGCTGCAAGAGATTTCGCTCAAGATTAAGGCCGCCGAGACCCGTAGCGAGGCACGCGAGATTGCCAAGCGCTATCATCTGCTCGATGACAACGGGCATATCCCCTATCCGTGTACCAAGCGTGTCACGCTCACCAACGGGCTGCAGGTTGGCGCGCAGCTTGTGGGCATCCGCCACGACGAGCTTCTAGACGGTACGGGCAAGGCCGGACTGACGTTTATGTTCGACGCCGGCATTGCCGAACGCGACGCCGCGGCCCAACCGTTGAGCGCCGGCTGGGCAGATTGCGAGCTGCGGGAATGGCTCGACGGCGACGGCCTTAAGCTGCTGCCCAACGAGCTGTGCGCACTCATCAAATCTGTCAAAAAGATCTCGAATAACGTTGGCGCCGCCAGAAGCGCATCGTGTCTGAGCGAGTTGCCCGCAACCCTTTGGCTGCCCGCCATGGTCGAGCTCTGTGGCAATCAGCCACCCGAGTCATTTGCCGAGGGCTTTCACTACCTGGCCGACATCTATAACGGCGAGGGCAAAGAGTACCAGCTCTTCCGCGAGCTCAAGGTGAGTCCGTATTCCACGAACGAGACGTTGGTTCGCCAGTGGAAGGGCAAGGACGCCTGTTGGTGGGAGCGAACGGCGAGTCCCGACACATCAGAGAGCGAAGGCACGCTCTACATGAACCGCGTGGGGCACGACGGCGACGTCTTTACGTACGCAACGTCCGCAAGCAAGCCCAACAAGCGGACCTGCGTGATTCCCGGATTCTGTATCTAGGGGCTGCGGGCTGCGGCAGATGGGACCGGCTCCCGACGTTTATCTCGATCTGTAACATCTACACGGCAAAACCGGGTCTACATGTTACAGATCGAGATATTGATTTGCCGCCGGAGAGTTTGTCTTGATCTGTAACAGTAACTCGGCAAAAACTGTGCTAGATGTTACAGATTGAGACGAAGGACGGGGATGGTACACCAACCCGGCAGTCGACCCCTGCATCGGAATGTCATACATTTCAACTTCTACTGTACACCCCCAGGGGGTATGGGTGTATAGTATCGGCAGGTTAACAATTCCAATACCGAGCCACAGAAAGGAGAAGCCATGGCTCAAGATAAATTCGATGTGGGTGGCATGACATGCGCCGCCTGTCAGGCGCACGTGGACCGCGCCGTCAGCAAGCTCGACGGCGTCCAAAGCGTCGCGGTCAACCTGCTCGCCGGCTCCATGCTGGTGGACTACGACCCCGCACAGGTCTCCCCCGACGATATCTGCACCGCTGTCGATCGCGCGGGTTACTCGGCCTCGCCCGTCGATGCGGGCACCGGTGCCGCCGGCTCAAACGGCAGCATGCAAGCCAGGTCCGGCGCCACCCATATGGAGTCGCCCACCAAAAAGTTGGAGGCCGCTGCCTCCGCCATGCGCACTCGACTCATCGTCTCGATTGTCTTTCTCATCCCGCTGTTCTACATAGGCATGGGGCACATGCTCGGCTGGCCACTGCCCAGCGTCTTCACCGACCATACCCACAGCATGACGTTGGCGCTCACCGAGCTCGTCTTGCTCATCCCCATCGTCTACGTCAACGACGCGTACTTTATCAACGGCTTCAAGTCGCTCGTGCACGGCGCGCCCACCATGGACGCTCTCATCGCCGTAGGCGCCACCGCGTCGATTGCCTGGTCGCTCTACGCCATGTTTATCATGGCCGACCAGCTGGCCGCCGGTCAGGTCCACAAGGCCATGATGACGGGCATGGACAACCTGTATTTTGAGAGTGCGGGCACGATCCTGTCGCTGGTCACCGTGGGCAAATACCTCGAGACACGCAGCAAAT
>JAIIUG010000091.1:0-7696 GCA_022739635.1 Collinsella sp.
CATTGGGCTCGGCGTGCTCGGCGGCAACGGCGGCAGCCTTAGCGCGAGCTAAGCGCTCGACAAGCGTAAGCGGGGTTTCGTCATCAAAAGGAGTCTCGTCGATGTCAGCGGGAATGACGCGGATGTCGTAGCCCGCTTCGCGCATCAACTCGATGCGGCGCGGTGATTGCGAAGCCAAAATCATAGCTGAATGCCCTCGGCAACCTTCTCGACAGCCTTGTCGCCGGCGAGCGTACGCAGCAACTCAAGCGCAAAGGGGAGCGACTGGGCCATACCGCTGGCGGTGATGATGTTGCCGTCGTGCGTGACCTTGTCGCCGGTATAGGCGCCCTCGGGGAAGCTCTTCTCAAAGCCAGGGAAGCACGTGGCATGGCGCCCCTCGAGCAGGTCGAGCTCGCCCAGGATAAACGGGGCGGCGCAGATGGCGGCGACGTGCTTGGTCGCGGCGAACTCGCAGACCACGTCGCAGACGCGCTGATCGGCGCGCAGGTTGGTGGCACCGGGTAGGCCGCCGGGCAGCACGACGCAGTCGTACTCGTCAAAGTCGATCTCATCAAAGAGCGCATCGCAGGTCACGGGGATCTGCAGCGAACTTACGACCTCACGCGTGGGCATGATCGAGACGAGCGTGGCACGCACGCCGCCGCGACGCATGACATCGACCATGGTCAAGCATTCAATAGTTTCAAAGCCATCGGCGGCAAGAACGGCAACGCTGGGCATAAGGGTTCCTTTCATAGGGCGGCATACAATTAGCCGTCTTATACCCCGAAGACATATGCTTGCCACGCGCCATTCCCCAGTGATTTTGATCCCCGCCCCAGAAAATCATGCAGGGTGGATGGATGTTGCGCACTAGGAGGGGCTTGCGGCGCGGCGATAAAATCTCGGCATCCGTCATCTTTCGCAACATGAGGAGCTGATTTGCGATGATAGGCCTTAGTGTATTCAATCTTCTTGTTTTGCTAGTTGTATTTGGTGGTGTCGCGACTGTCGCCTTTGCTGTTATCTTGAACAAGGAATCGTCGAATAAGCCTCAGCCTCCGCAGTCCAATCCGTACCAGCAAATGCCTCCCGCGCAGCAGGTTCCGCCGCTTCAGCAGACGCCGACCACGATCGACGATGCTCAGCCAGTTGAGCCTACTTATTTCTGTGCCCAGTGCGGGTCAAAGCTGGAGACAAATGCCTCCTTCTGCCAAAACTGTGGCGCTCCTGTCAACCATCAGTGATTTTTCTGGGGCGGGGATTAAATAATCATTGCGTACCGAATGATTATTTGAACCCCGCCCTATCTTCATCGTGCGTCACCGACTTTTTGCACGTTGAGAATTGTTGCGCAACACATTTGGATTTTTCAGGCTTATCGTGGCCTCAGGCCATATTCACTTCTCGATTGAAAGGGGAAACCATGCCAAATATGAGAAAAATGAAATGGGGGGGGGCTTCTAATAGCCGGCCTGGCGCTGGCAGCTAGCCTTATTGTCGCGCCGCTGGACGCCTACGCTGCCGACGTCCCCACGCCGGAATTCAAAGAGACATATACGGTGGAAAGCGCTGAGAGTGCTGTGTGCCGATCTTTATCGGGGAAGTACATCGTCTTTAACGAGGATAATAATGGTGACCCAGGCGATTATGGAACGGTTTTAAACGTTGAAGACGGGACGCAGAAGCGTGTCAAAATGTCCCTCGAGAACAGCTGGGATGGTTACTGCTGCTTCTCTTCTGATGAAAAGACGTTATATGCGTACGACGAGGATAGCCTGTCGGTTACCGCCTATGATTTGAGCTCAAATAAATCAAAGACGTATAAACTTAATAGTTCCGTTATTGCGGATGGGCGGGCAGCGAGATTTCAGCTATCTGAAGATGGAAAATCATTTCTTTTTATATCAGGCTCTCAATCGATTCAGTTTTGCAAGTATGACTTCGAAAATGGGGAGATTGAAGAACAATTCGAAGTAGATGAAGACACTTGTGGTGTCGAATCTTCCTACGAAGTGAAAAGCGACGACTATTGGATGTCTTCGGATGGCATGTACGGCTACATAGTGTTCTATGGGTCTGAAGATGGCAATGATTGCAATAAAATAGTTACCTATGGCTTGGACACAGCTTCGATTGCCAATATCATTAGTGTTAAACCGGATGAGGAGGACAGCTACGATTGCGTCTATCCTTTGGGTCTGACGTTCTCTGGCGTTCCGATTTCTTCTAGCAAAGGCACCTATCTTAACAATGGCGCTTTGTTGTCGAAAAGCGGCGATATTATTAACGACTCTGTTTGCGTTCCCACGATGCCTTCTGGCGCAGGGGAGGTGAATGGCATTTGTTCGGTAAACTCCGATGGCTCGTTGGCTTTAATTTTGCAGGGCCGTATGAGTGATACTGCTGACTATTCCTTTGACGAGGTTTCAGTTTATGAGTGTGCCTCTGGTAAGCAAGGAGAAAAAGTTAAGCCGTCCAGTCTCATTAGCACTTATGGTTCATTGTCCAATGATGGTCAGTATGCGCTTGGAATTGATGCCGAAAACGATGGCAAGCTGATGTTGCTTGATCTAAATAAAAACGAAGCTTCTAAGTTTGCTTCAAAGAGCAAAAAACTTGCGGAGAAACTTTGGTTTGCCGGCGATGATTCGCTGATTTGCTGTATGAGTCCAGCTGAAAAAGGTATTCGGGTTGATGTGTACAAGTCGAACATTGCACGAAGCCCTCTTAAAACAGCGTCATCTGGAAAGGCAGAAGAGTCCTTCTTGCTCAGTCCTGTTATTGTCGGCGCAATTGTCGGTGCATTGGCTGTTGTTGTTATCGTCGTCATTTTTGTTATCCGAAGGAAGATGGCGTCTTGCGTAGCTACTGATTCTCAGCCGACCTCTCTGGGATCTGCTTCCGACTCGCATATTAACCCTTCGCGCCAACAGGGCTCGCCTCGGTTTAGGGGTGAGCAGCAATTCCAGCAGGCTGCAACCTCTATGGAGGGGCCGCGCTTCTGTGCTTCGTGTGGCACTTCGCTTGTTCCCGATGCAAAGTCCTGTCCTCATTGCGGCACCCCGATAAAACGTTAACTGCGATACCGTGCCAACGTGCATAGTTAAATGAAATGCCCAGTTGATTGCATTATGAAAATGTAATCAACTGGGCCATTGTTTGGTGGCTTGCGCTGCTTTCCAGTCCCGTCTGTTTCGAAATGCATGACAGGAGACGGAGCTAAACCATCGATTATCGAATGATTGTCTTATCCCCGCCCCAGAAATAATATCTGCTAGTTGCGCTTGAGGTGGACGACGGTTTCGCAGTGGAAGGTTTGCGGGAATAGGTCGACCGGCGTGATCTTGACGGGGGAGAAGGTGCCCTCCTCGACAAAGCGCTTGAGGTCGCGGGCCAGAGTTGCCGGGTCGCAGCTCACGTAGGCGACATCGCGGGCACTCGTGCTCGCGATGAGGTCGATGGCCTCGGGCGCCAATCCTGCGCGCGGCGGATCGACTACCAGGACATCGGCGTCCTGATCGGGGAACTCGCGCACCGCGTCGCCGCCGATGACGTCGACGTTATCGAGCTTGTTGATCTCCAGGTTGCGACGCAGGTCGCGCACAGCTGGGCCGTAGGCCTCGACGGCGGCGACAAAATCGCAGCGGCGGGCGAGCGGCAGGGTAAAGGTTCCGGCACCGCAGTACAGGTCCACGGCCAGCTCGTCTTCTTGCGGGTCGAGGGCGTCCATAACGAGCTCAATCAAAATCTCGGCGCCCTTGGTGTTGACCTGGAAAAACGACGGGGCAGACAAGCGCATCTGGCCCTCGGCGATATTCTCGGTCCACGAGCCCTCGCCGGCGAGCATCTCGACTTTGGAGACGCGGCGGGCCTTCTTCTCGCCTTTGCTCATGACGCGCACGACGCTCGTGGGGTGTGCGGCGTCTGCCAGAACGCGCGAGACCTGTGAGCGCGGGAAGGAGCCTGTGGGCGTCCAAAGCGCGACCTCGAGCGCCTTGGTGCGGCGCGAAGCGCGAATGCCCACGCGTTCGAGGCCCAGGTCATGGCTGCCGCTTAGATAGTTGAGCGCTCCGACGACCGATTTGAGCGCCTTCGGGAAACGCTTATCGAACAGCGGGCACGCATCGACGGTCACGATTTTGCTGGGGTCGACACCGTGCATGCCAAGGCGCACGCGACCGTTGACGACGGTCGGTTCGAGCTCGATTTTATTGCGGTAGCCCCAGTCGTCCTTGGTGTGGCGGATGGGCTGTACCAACTCATCGACCTGCTCGGGAGCGAACTTGCCGATGCGCTCGAGCGTGGAGCGCAGATTTTGCTCCTTGGCGGCGAGCTGTGCCGTGCGTGAGAGATTGCCCCACGAGCAGCCGCCGCAGATGCCCACGAAGGGGCAGGGAGGCTGAATGCGATCGGGGCTTGGCTCCAGAATCTCGGTGGTGCGGGCGCGCATGAACGACTTGCCGTCCTGTACGACCTCGGCCTCGACGGTGTCGCCTGCCACGGCACCCTGCACAAAGACGGCTTTGCCGTTGTCGGCGTGCGCCAGCCCGTCGGCGCCGTAGGTCATCGATTCTATGGTGAGCTTCATATTCCTGCCTGTCATTCGTGTTGTTGTTCGCACCATGGTAGCAGGGAAAAGCGCCCCGCATCCGAGGCTTTCCTCAAATGCGGGGCGCTTCTACAAACGACTATTTCGTCTTGCCGGTAATGAGCGTCTTAAGACCCAGGCCGATCAAGCCCAGGCCCATGCGCACGCGACCGGGGCGATGGCGCTCGATGGCCTTGGTCTTGCCAGCGGGCTTCTCGCGGCGGGCGCTCGTCTCGGGTGCGGGCTTGGTGACCTGCGGCTCGGGCCGAGGCGCAGGTGCAGGCTCGGGCTCAATGACGGTCGCCTGGACCTTCTGGACCTCGGGTGTGGCCGGCTGCGGCTCAGGAGCAGGGGCGGGCTTTGCCTCGACGGCGGGATCGGCGTTGCGATAGGCACGCTCCAGCAGGGCTTCCTGCGAGTTGAAGGGTTTCTCACCCTCTGCACGCTCCACGGGGACCCAAGTGCCGTCGCTCGTGAGACTGCGGGCCTTCACGTTGTCGCGCAGCTGCATGCCCATGTACTCGTGCACCAGGGCGCGGCAGGTGGGATCGAGCACGGGGAAGGCGATCTCCACGCGGTGCTCGGTGTTGCGCGTCATCATGTCGGCCGAGCTCAGATAGATCATGTCCGAGTCCACGCCAAAGGCGTAAACGCGCGCGTGCTCCAAAAAGCGTCCGACGATAGAGCGGACATGCACGTTCTCGGTCTTGCCCGGAACGCCCGGCTTGAGGCACGAGATGCCGCGGATGATCATGTCAACGCGGACTCCTGCGCACGATGCCTCGGCGATCTTGTCGATGACCTCGCGGTCGGTGAGCGAGTTGAGCTTAAAGAACACACGTGCGGGCTCGCCAGCGAGGGCGCGCTGGATCTCGCGATCCAGACCGCGCATGATGAGCGGCTTGAGGCCCACGGGCGCCACGCCCAGGAAGCGGTAATCGCCGCGCAGGTTGCCCAGCGACAGGTTGCGGAAGAACAAGTTGGCGTCCTCGCCGATGCCGGGATGGGCGGTCATGAGCATAAAGTCGCTGTAGAGCTTGGCCGTCTTCTCGTTAAAGTTGCCGGTGCCCAACAGCGTCAGGCGTGTAAGCGCCATGCCCTCGCGATAGGTGAGCTGGCAGATCTTGGAGTGGCACTTAAAGCCTTCGGAGCCGTAGATGACGGTGCAGCCTGCCTCTTCCAGACGCTCGGCCCACTCGATGTTGTTCTGCTCGTCGAAGCGGGCGCGGAGCTCCATGAGCACCGTGACCTCTTTGCCGTTCTCGGCGGCATCGATCAGCGACTCGCACAGGCGGCTCTGCTTGGCCACGCGGTATAGCGTGATGCGCAGTGAGATGCACTCGGGGTCGTAGGCGGCTTCGTGCACCAGATCCAGGAAGGGGTTCATGGCCTCATAGGGATAAAAGAGCAGCTTGTCGTGCTGAAGTACCTGCTCGCGGATGGAGCGGGCCATATCGATGGTGGGGTTGGGCTGCGGCTTAAACGGCGTAAAGAGCAGCTCGTTGCGCAGGTGCTCGGGAATCTTGCCCTCAATGCCAAAGACATAGCCCAGGTTGAGCGGGATATCGCAGGTAAAGACCGAGCGACGCGAGAGCTCGAGCGCCTTGCGGATAGTCTTGAGCGTTGCTTTTTCGAGTGAGCCCGAGACGGCGAGCACTACCGGCTGCAGGCGCAGGCGCTTCTTGAGGATGCGCTTCATATGCTGGCGGTAGTCCTCTTCCTCCTCGACGCCCTCGCCGTCCGGATCGATGTCGGCGTTGCGGGTGACGCGGATGAGCGCGCGGTCGAGCGGCTTATAGGAGCCAAAGCAGCTGTCCAGGCAGGCGAGGATGACGTCCTCGAGCAGAATGTAGGAGTAGGTGCCGGTGGGCGAGGGGATCTCGACCACGCGGTTCATCGAGGCGGGAATCTCGATCAGGCCCAGCAGACTTTCCTCGTCGGTGACGCCGTCCAGGCCGCAGGCCAGGTAGAGTGCGCCGTTGCGCAGGTTAGGGAAGGGGTGGCGCGGGTCGATCACCAGCGGTGAGATGACCGGCGACACGTAGGCCTGGAAGTAACGGGTGACAAAGGTGTGTTCCTCGGGCGTAAGCGAATCGACACGCGCGCGGTGAACGCCCAGGGCGTCCAGCTTGCCCTCGATGTTCTTAAAGATGGACTCCCAACGGGTAAGGAGCCCGGGCAACTCTGCCATGACAGCATCGACCTGTTCGGAGGCGGTCATGTTGCTCTTGTTGTCGACAGGCTGCTTTTTGAGCTCGGCAAGGTCGGACAGGCCACCCACGCGCACCATGAGGAACTCATCGAGGTTGGACTCGAAGATCGAGACGAACTTAAGGCGCTCGAACAGCGGCACGGACTCATCAAAAGCCTCGTCGAGCACACGGTTGTCAAAGCGCAGCCAGCTGAGCTCTCGGTTCTGCGTGTACGAGAAGTCGCGCGGAGGTTTGCGCAGCTTTGCGGCGGCTTGCTTTTTTTCGATTTTGCTCGGCATATGCATCTGTCCGTTCAGTCCCTACAGGGGACGGTAGCCTAACACTATTCAGTATTGTCTCAATTTAGTCGACTTGTGGCACGGACGTATTGTGCGAACGGTATCTTTACCTACTTCTTACGCTGTCAAGGCATGCAACAAACTACCCGATTCGCTTTGAAACAATCTATATCCATACTCAACTGGTGAGGATGTATGAATAAGAATGATTGCGAGCTGAATATAATTGATTCAGAATCGAATCATGAACAAACGACATTTATATGCAGAAAACAGTTTTAGCTATGCAATTCCTAAACATAAAAATATTTGTGCAAACTGGCTTAATTCCTTAGAAAAAAGAACGATTACCTTTGAAAACTTGCTTTAGAGAACCGAAGTGCATCATGGGGGAATCATATGCGATATACCGTTCATCGCACTTTGCTGACCGTTCGGGGGCGAGGTGGAATTGCGGGTGGTTTTTGGATATAACTAGTGCTGTCAGCAAGCAGCGTCCCATACGGAGGGGCGCTGATACATTCGGCCAGTAAGGCCCGAAAGAAAGGTAGGAGGCCATGACGAAAGGTCTGCACGTGCCTTCCGAGATCGGCAAGCTCAGGAAGGTCTGCCTGCACCGTCCCGGCGACGAG
>JAIIUG010000092.1:0-7667 GCA_022739635.1 Collinsella sp.
ACCTACGAGAGCCAGGACATTATCAAGCTGGTGTGCGACATTGATCCCGGCGCCGTGATCAATGTGTTCCACACGCTCAACTTTGTGGGCGGCTGGTGGGGCGGTCATGTCGACGAGCCCATGCCCACGGCCGTTCCCGATCCTGACAAGCCCGCGCGCATGGCCAGCAGGCAGGCGCGCCTCAGCGAACAGGACAGCCTTCAGCAGGACGACGGCAAGTAAGGATTTGCTGTATGTGGTGTATCGTTTTATCAATATGAGGTAACATGAAACTAGACGTTATATACGTATTAGTTATTTCAATATTTCGATAAGAGTGATTAGATATGCCCGCGCCCAAAAATGCACCGCTTTACCAGCAGATTTACGACGAGATCAAGGATGCGATCGAGAAAGGTGTTTATGCACCCAAGGAGCGTATTCCGTCCGAGCTCGAGCTAGCCGAGCAGTACGAGGTGAGCCGAATTACGGTGCGTCGCGCCGTCGAGGAGCTGTGCTCCGATGGCTACCTGGTTAAGCAGCAGGGCCGCGGCACTTTTGTTTCCACGCCGCACATCAATCGCCAGTTCCACGCCTCGACGCTGCAGACGTTTACCGCGCTGTGTGCCGGCAACGGCATGAAGGCCGGTGCGCACGTGATCGATCGCCAGATTGTGCCGGCGCGCCAAAACGAGATGGAGTTCTTTGGCCTGCAGAAGGATGCGCTGCTGCTGCACATCAAGCGCGTGCGTACTGCCGACGGCGAGCCCATCTTTGAAGAGAACATCTTTGTGCCGTTTGACGCCTACCGTGAGCTGTTGACGGCCGATCTTGAGGACAAGTCGATTTTTGCCGAGGTCGAGCGTGTTGGCGGAACGCCGATTGTCTCGGTTGGTTACCGTACGGTCGAGGCCGTTCGCGCCAACGCCGAGCAGGCGGCCGAGCTGGGCATTGCTCCGCACGACCCGCTGCTCAACCTGCGCGCCGGCTTTATCGGTCCCAACGACGAGCCGGTCCTGATGGGTAAGCAGTACTACGTGGGATCGCGCTACGTTATGGTCATGTAGCTCTAGTTGCGCGGTTTTCCAAACCGCGCAACGGCTCGACGCTGCAAACGCCCCTAAGCGGCAATCTGACGTTCAATCGTCGGTCGCGTACCGAAGTACGCTTCCATCCTCTTTCACGTCACCTTGCTCGCTTAGGGGCGTTTTCGCTGACTTATGCTCAACCGGCGACGTTTCCGCGCTTATCAAGAACGTCCCCAACGACTACTCGCAGAATGAGCGTGGATAATCTCCCGTTTTTGGCTCCATATCGGGTCCAAAGTGGGAGATTATCCACGCTCATCCGGAAAATGTCCAAAAATCCACGCTCGTTCCTTTCGGATTGCGCCGCCCGTGGCCGACAGCCGTGCGGCACCGGTCCGCGTGGCGGCGTATAATCGGCGGCAGATGACTTGGACGTTAGGAAACCATGACCGATAGCATGCAGCAGATGGCGCTCGACACGCTCGGCGCCTATTTTGGCTACACCTCGTTTCGCCCGGGACAGGACCGCATGGTCGATGCGATCCTTGCCGGTCGCGACGCGCTGGGTGTTATGCCCACGGGCGCCGGCAAGTCCATTTGCTACCAGGTGCCCGCGCTCATGCTGCCCGGCATCACCTTTGTGGTGAGTCCGCTGCTGTCGCTTATGGAGGACCAGACTCGTGCGTTGCTCGCGGCGGGTGCGCGACCCAGCTATCTCAACTCCAGCCTTACTCCAGCCCAGCAAAACACCGTGCTCAAGCGGGCACGCGAGGGCCGCTACCAGCTTATGTACGTGGCGCCCGAGCGCCTGCTCGAGCCGCGCTTTTTGGCCTTTGCGCAGGAAGCTGCGGCCGAAGGCGGCATCGGCGTGCCGCTCGTGGCCATTGACGAGGCCCACTGCGTGAGCCAGTGGGGCCAGGATTTCCGCCCCGCCTATCTGCAGATTCGCGAGTTCATCGATTCCCTGCCGCAGCGACCCATCGTGGCGGCCTTTACCGCCACGGCGACCGAGCGCGTGCGTGCGGACATTCAGCAGATGCTCGGCCTGCAAAATCCCGCGACCGTGGTGACGGGCTTCGATCGCAAGAACCTCTACTTTGGCTGTGAGGAGATGGGCGACAAGGCTAAGACCACGTGGGTGCGCGACTATGTGATCGCGCATTCGAGCGAGAGCGGCATCGTGTATTGCTCGACCCGCAAGACGGTCGATGCGCTGGCAGGCGATCTTGCCGAAGCGCTGGGCCCCAGCGGCATTCGCGTTGGCCGCTACCATGCCGGCATGGGCAATGACGCCCGCCGCCAAAGCCAGCGCGCCTTTATCGACGACGATATCCAGGTGATGGTTGCCACCAACGCCTTTGGCATGGGCATCGACAAGCCCAACGTGCGCTACGTGATTCACAACAACGTGCCCGAGAGCATCGAGGCCTACTACCAGGAGGCGGGCCGCGCCGGCCGCGATGGCGATCCGGCAAGCTGCCACCTGCTGTGGAACGGCAACGATTTCCGTATGCGCCGCTTTTTGATCGACCGCGGTGATGCTGCCGACGAGGCGCTCGACGACGAGCAGCGCGCGTGGGCGCTCCAGAACCGTTACCGCCTGCTCAGCCAGATGGAAGGCTACTGCAACACCACCGGCTGTCTGCGCGAATACATGCTGCGCTACTTTGGCGACGAGGTCGCGGCCGAGCATGCTGCGGCCGGTACGGGCAGCACCGCCACGGACGATGTCGAGGGCTGTGGCAACTGCAGCAACTGCCTCACGCAGTTCGAGGTCGAGGACGTCACCGATATGGCCCGCGCCGCTGTGCGCTATGTGGCCACGCGACCCATGCGTTTTGGCAAGTCGCTGATCGCCGATGTGCTCCACGGCGGCAACACCGAGCGCATTCGCCAGATGCATCTGGACGAGGACCGCGGCTACGGTGAGCTGTCAAGCGAATCGGTCGGGCGCATCAAGGACATCATCGGCCGGCTGTGCGGCCGCGGTTATTTGGCCACCTCGCAGGGGCAGTACCCGGTCGTTGGGCTGGGTCCGCGTGCCGTCGAGGTCGAGGATGAGGCGTTCGCCTTTACCGTTAAGCGTCGCGCGTCCAAGCGCAAGGCCTCGGCACGCGCCCGCCGTGCGGTGGATCTGCTGCGCGAGGAGGCCGAGCTGGATCAGCGCCCGCGCGTTGGCGACGATGCCGAGCTGTTCGAGCGCCTGCGCGCCCTGCGCAAGGAAATCTCGACCGAGCTCGAGATGGCGCCGTACATGGTCTTTTCCGACAAGGCCCTGCGCGGCCTGTGCCGCCTGCGCCCGCAGACGCGCGACGAGCTTATCCAGGTCAACGGCATCGGCGAGAAAAAGGCCGCCGCCTTTGGCGAGCAGTTTATGTCGGCGATTGAAGAGTTTGAGTCCGAGCATGCGCGGGATGGAGCGTAACGATGGTGGCCGATAGCAAGACCGAACGTTCCGAGCGCGTCGAGGTTCCCGCCGTGCCGCTGTACCAGCAGGTCATGGACGACCTGAAGGGCGAGATCGCGCGCGGCGTGTACGCGGCCGGCTCGCGCATTCCTTCCGAGATGGAGCTCGCGAAGTCCTACGGCGTGGGGCGCATCACCGTACGCCGTGCCATCGAGGAGCTGTCGCGCGCGGGCTACCTCAACCGCCAGCAGGGGAGGGGCACCTTTGTATGCGCTCCCAAGCTCAAGCGCAAGATTCGCCAGAAGGGCGACGTCCAGAGCTTTACTGAGGGTTGTGCTGCCAACGACATGGTGCCCGGAGCGCGCCTGGTATCGCGCACGGTGGTCGCGGCGACGCACGAGGATGCGGCGTTCTTTGGCGTGGAGCCCGGCTGCGAGCTTATCGTGGTCGAGCGCGTGCGCACGGCCGACGGCATCCCCGTCATGCTTGAGAACAACGCCTTTGTGCTCGCCGACCATCCCTACTTGCAGACGCTGGCCGATAAGGACCTCACCGATAACTCAATCTTTGCGCTCGTTGCCGAGCACTCGGGCCGCGCGCCGCTCAAGTCCGACCCCTGCACCGTGGAGATTGCGCTTGCCGATGCTCAGGCGGCCCCGCTGCTGGAGGTGCCGGTCGGCGAGCCGCTCTTCTATATGGAGGCGTACTTTACCGATGCGGACGAGCAGCCCTTGCTGCTCGGGCGCCAGAAGATCGTGGGCTCGCGCTACGTCTTCGACATCTAACGTCCACAGATAGAATAACATAGAACAAATTTGCTGAGATGCCTTCACGGGCGTTGTTACACGTGCTATAAATAGAACAACATAGAACGACCGCAGGTACGGGCTGTCGCCGTTCAAAGCCGCCCCACAAGGAGGAACATCAGGATGAACGCACATGATCTGATTCAGGAAATTATCGAGCGCAAGGGCAAGATTGAGAACGTCTTTTGGATCGCCTGCGGCGGTTCGATGATCGACCTGATGCCGGCCAACGAGCTGCTCAAGCGCGAGGCCACCACGTTTACCTCGACGGTCTACACGGCGCGCGAGTTTTGCCTGATGGCCCCCAAGAGCCTAGGGCCGAAGTCGCTCGTTATTGCCTGCAGCCACAGCGGCAGCACGCAGGAGGTCGTCGACGGCTGCGAGATGGCACTGGCCGCCGGCGCCGAGGTCGTCGCCCTCACCGACTGCGAGGGCTCCAAGATCGATAACGGCAAGTGGACTACCTGGGTCTACCCCTGGGGCGAGGGCGTGTCGCAGGCCGAGGTGCCGCAGGGCATCGGCGCCCTGATCGCCGCCGAGCTGCTCGACCAGCAGGAAGGCTACGAGGCGCTCGCCGACATGTACGAGGGCCTTAAGCAGATGGACGCGCTGCTGCCCGCCGCCCGCGAGAAGGTCAACGCCGAGCTGGGCGCCCGCTTTGCCGAGCTCTGCCAGCAGCACAAGTTCTTCTATATCCTGGGGTCCGGCCCCAACTTTAGCCAGACCTACGCCATGGCCATCTGCTCGCTCATGGAGATGCAATGGCAGCACTGCTGCTACATCCACTCCGGCGAGTACTTCCACGGCCCGTTCGAGGCCACCGAGCCCGGCGTGTTCTACTTTGTGCAGCTCGGATCGGGTGAGTGCCGCCCCATGGAGGAGCGCGCCCTTGCGTTCCTCAACACGCACACCGACACGATTATGGTGCTCGACGCGCTTGACTACGGCGTTGGCGAGGTGCCCGCCAGCGTGCGTTCGTTCCTGGAGCCGATCTTCTTCTACGCGATGAGCTGCGAGCTGCGTGCCGCCCGCGGCAAGGTGTTCGACCACAGCCCCGAGGTTCGTCGCTACATGGGCATCGAACAGTACTAATATACCGGGAATAACCTCTCACGACGGGGTCTGCGCTGCGCGCGGGCCCCGTTTTGCGTTGTGGCGGCCGGATTCGTGTCTGCGCGAAAACGAAGGTGAATACTTTTCCGCGAAGTGAACGACCTATTTTGGACCCCCGAAGCATCCACGCTTTTTGATGCCAAAACTGCAGGAAAAACTCGGCGAAACCGCAGGAAACGGCGCCTGAAAAGCGTGGATGCTTCGGGGGTTCATTTTTGCTCGTTCACTTCGCGGAAAAGTATTCACCTTCGATTCGCAAGGGCACTGCGTGAGCCAAAAAAGCGGACCGCGCCGGGGATTTCCGGCGCGGCCCGCTTGGCGTCGCGCTTAGATTCGCAAGGTTGCGGCAGCCAGCGGCCTACTTTGCGTCGTAGGCCTCGGCGTCCCACCAGTCGAGCTGGGAGATGTTGTCGCGGATGTGCTGACAACTCTTGTGGAAGCCCTCGAGCTCGTGCTCGGAAAGGTCGAGCGTGTAGACCTCCTCGACGCCCTCGGCGCCGATCACGCACGGCAGGGATGTGAAGATGCCCTCCTCACCATACTGGCCGGTCATGAGCGTGGAGGCGGAAAGCACGGCGTGCTCGTTGTGCAGCACGGCGGCGCAGACGCGCGCGGCGGAGTTGGCGACGGCGTACTCGGTGCACTGCTTGCCCTGGTAGGTCACATAGCCGCCCTTGCGCGCGAGCTCCTCGACCTCCATGTGGTCAAAAGTGTACTTGTCGGGGTTCTCGGCCTGAAGCTCGTTGAGGCTCTTGCCGGCGATGGTCGCGGCCTTAAAGGCGGCCAGCTGGCTAAAGCCGTGCTCGCCGATCATGTAGACGTCGATGGACTTGGGGCTCACGCCGACCTTCTTGGAGATCTCGGTGCGCAGGCGGGCGGAATCCAGACCGCAGCCCGAGCCGATGATCTTCTTGGGATCGTAGCCGGTCAGGTGCCACAGCTCGGTGCACACGACGTCGCAGGGGTTGGAGATGCTCACGAAGATGCCGTCGAAGTCGGCGTCGACGATGCGTTTGGCAAAGGTGCGGGCGGCGTCGGTGGTAAAGAACAGCTCACCGTCACGGTTGCCGGCGGCCAGCGCGACCTTGCCGGCAGCGTTGACGATGACGTCGCAGCAGGCAAGCTCCTCGTAGTGGTCGTAGCAGTTGACGATTTTGGTGTTATACGGGACAAACGAAAGGGAGTCGCGCAGGTCCTGGACCTCGGACGTCACCTTGGCCTCGTTGATATCGCACAGGTACAGCTCGTCGGCAATGCCCTGTATGAGCAGGCTGTTGGCGGCATGTGCTCCTACGTGGCCCTGGCCGACCACACCGATCTTACGCGTCTGGTACATATATGTATCCTTTCGGCCGAGTTTTTCGCGTCGAACCATTGTAGCGTCCTGCTGCCACTTTGCTAGGCTAAAGCGCCGCAGATTTTTGGGACATGCCTTAATTTCTACTTTTGGAGTGATTTGGGCCGCTGACGGCATCGCTGGGCGATGTGCTCGCGCGGATGGGGCCGCTCGTTGTACCATAGCTGCAACTGACTCGTAAGGAGCATCCATGCCCATTCGTATTCCCGACGCCCTTCCTGCCGCCGCGCAGCTCGAGAGCGAGAACATCTTTGTCATGACCGAGTACCGCGCACTGCATCAGGACATCCGTCCGCTGCGCGTGCTCATCCTCAACCTCATGCCCACCAAAATCGCTACCGAGACGCAGATCATGCGCAAGCTTTCCAACACACCGCTGCAGGTGGAGGTGGACCTGCTGCGCACCAAGACGCACGAGGCCACGCATGTAAGCGCCGGCCACCTGGAGACGTTCTACCGTACGTTCGACGACATCCGCGACATCCACTACGACGGCCTGATCATCACGGGCGCGCCCGTGGAGCAGATGCCGTTCGAAGAGGTCGACTACTGGCCCGAGCTCTGCCAGATCATGGACTGGTCCACCACGCACGTGCACTCTACGCTGCATATTTGCTGGGGCGCACAGGCCGGTCTGTACCATCATTACGGTATCCAGAAGCACGACCTGCCGGCAAAGGCGAGCGGCGTGTTCGAGCATTATCTGGTGAAGCCGCAAAGCCCGCTGGTCCGCGGTTTCGATGACCGTTTCTATGCCGTGCATTCGCGCAACACCGATGTGCGCCGCGAGGACGTGGAAGCCGAGCCGCAGCTCGAGGTCGTGGCCGTGTCTGACGAGGTAGGCCTGTACATCGTCAAGTCGACCGACAGCCGTCGCTTCTTTGTATTTGGCCACCCCGAGTACGATACCGACACGCTGCGCCTGGAGTACGAGCGCGACGTGAAGCGCGGGCTCAACCCTCAGGTGCCGGCGCATT
>JAIIUG010000093.1:0-7652 GCA_022739635.1 Collinsella sp.
CGCATCGGCGGCACAGCTTACGACCTGCGCGTCATCGCCGGCGTGGCCCAGAATGCCCTCGACCTCGGGGTGGCCCGGCTCGCCCACGACGATTACGCGGTAGCCCTCGCGCACCAGGCGCTCGGCCGCCACGTGGACCTTCTTCACGTAGGGGCAAGTGGCGTCGACCACGTCGAGACCACGCTCGCGTGCGGCATCGACCACCTGCGGCACCACGCCGTGGGCACGGATGATCACGGTGCCCGACGTGGCGTCGTCCAAGGTGTCGGCCAGGCCAACGCCTGCCTCGGCAAGCTCGCGCACCACGATGGGGTTATGGATGAGCGGACCCAGCGTGTGGACCTGAGTGCTCTTCTCTGCCTGCGGGGCGGCCGCCAATGCCATGTCGAGCGCGCGCTGCACGCCGTAGCAGGTGCCGGCGTGCGCGGCGATTTCTATGGTGGGGACGACCTCCTCAGTGGCGGCCGCGGCGGTATTCATGACATTCTCACCCATGGCTAGAACCTGCCCGGGTGCTCGGCGCACAGGTCGTCGCGCATGGCGTATACGCGGCTCATGGCCTCGGACTCAAACCATGCCAGGCGCTCCTTGCGCTTGAGCTCGGCCGGAGCATCGGATAGCGAGATGGCCTTGCCGGCACGGATCCAGCACTTCTTGGGGCGCATGAGCTTTTTGCCTTTAGGAGTGATATCGGACCAGCCACAAATGGCGAGCGGGTTGACGGGCGCCTTGCCCATCTGGGCGATGAGCGCAAAGCCGCCATGGACCTCGGGTTTGATCTCGCGCGAGCGGATGCGCGTCCCCTCGGGGAAAATCAGGACGTCCTCGCCGCGCTGCAGCGCATGCTGGGCGGCACGCAGGCACTTCATGTCGGCGGTGCCGCGCTCGACGGGAATGCCGCCCACGCGGCTAAAGGCCCAGCGTATGATCTTGCTCTTGGCGAACTCGGACTTAAAGATGGGGCGGATGCGGCGGCCGCCAAAGAACAGCGCCGTCTCCACGGCCAAGAGTTCGGCCATCGAGGTGTGGTTGCAGATGACCACGCTACCGCGGCCTTCCTGGCGCTCAAACAACAGGTCGGCGTCTTCGACCTTCCAGCGCCACATGAGCTTGGAGAAGACCCACAGGATGCCCATGACTACGGCGACAGTGCCGCGGATGAGCGCCGGGAACTCGGCGTAGGGAGCGTTGTAGTAATCCTCGGGCGTCTGCTTAAACAGGCGCATGAGTTACCTCCTTTGGTTGATGAGGTCCTCGATAATGCGTACGACCTCGTCGATGGTGTGGGCGGTGGAGTCGACGTGCACCGCGTCCTCGGCGGGCACGAGCGGTGCGACCTCGCGGCTGCTGTCGAGTCTATCGCGCTGCTTGAGGGCGTCGAGGGTTTCGTCGACCTCGGCCTCGAGCTGCTCGGCAGTAAGCGGCTGGGCGTCGTTTTGGTGGCGCTGCAGCACGCGGCGGCGGGCGCGCTCACGCGGGTCGGCGGTCAGGAACACCTTGACCTGCGCGTTGGGAAATACGACGGTGCCGATGTCGCGACCCTCGGCCACGATATCGCGGTCCTCGGCGGCGCGGCGCTGATGGATGAGCATGGCGGCGCGTACGCCCGGGTAGGCCGAGACCTTGGAGACATTGGCGTCCACCTGCGGGGTGCGGATGGCAGCCGAGGCGTCCTGGCCGTCGATGGTCAGGCGCGTGTCCTCGCCGGTGCCGTTGGTAAAGCGGATCTCGATCTGTTCGGCGAGGGCATCGATGGCAACCTCGTCGTCAAGGTCGATGCCGCGGTCGAGGGCGGCGAAGGTGACAGCGCGATACATGGCGCCCGTGTCGAGCTTGTTAAAGCCCAGCTGGCGGGCGATCTCTTTGGCGATGGTGGACTTGCCGGAACCGGCGGGGCCGTCGATGGCGACGATCATGCAATGCTTCCTTTCGGTGGTTGACGTGCTGGTATGGTACGCGGACGCTACGGCTTGGCGGACTGGCTAGCCCGTGTAGCGCTCGCGGTAGGTGTTGCGCTTGGGCGCGGAGCCGTGGCTGCCGTGGTGACGTGCACGGTTCGCGGCGTTGGTCGCGGGCGCCGCGCCGCGCTTGGCGCTTGCCTGCTTGGGGGGGATACCGCCGGCCTTGAGGATCTGTACCTCGCGGTCGGTGAGCTCGCGCCACGAGCCCTTGGCCACGTCCTTGAGCTCCAGGCCGGCAAAGTTACAGCGGTGCAGGCGGATCACCGGATGGTGGATCTTGCTCAGCATGCGTTTGACCTGGTTTTTGCGACCCTCGCGGATGATGACCTCCACGGCGGTGGTGCCGGGCTTGACACCTTGCGGAGCCACGGCCTCGGCCTCGCGCGCGTTGATGACGCGGCAGATCGCCGGTTGGCACAGGCCGTCATCGAGCTCGATGCCGCGGCGGAGTGGTTCCAAGTCGCGATCGGTCAGGTGGCCGTCCACGAGCGCCTGATAGGTCTTGTAGACGTGCTTACTGGGGTGCAGCAGGTCCTGCGACAGGTCGCCGTCGGTGGTAAAGAGCAAAAGGCCCGTGGTGTCACGGTCCAGGCGACCCACCGGGAAGAGCCCCGGGAATCGGTCGCGCGGAACCAGATCAGCCACGCAAGGGCGCTCCTGCGGATCGCTCATGGTGGTGAGGTAGCCGGTCGGCTTGTAGAGCATCAGGTACACGGCGCCCTGGTTGAGCTTGACGGGCATGCCATCGACCTCGATATGGTCGCGGTCGACGTCGACCTTGGTGCCCAGTTCGGTCGCGACCTCACCGTTAACAGTCACGCGGCCGGCGGTCATCAGGTCCTCCGAGCCGCGGCGGCTCGCCACGCCCGCGCGCGCCAAAAAGCGCTGCAGGCGCATGGTATGCGGGTAGACGGGCTGGGCGTCGGTCGCGGGCGCACCCGAGACGCCGGCGATGTGCGTCTCCCCTACTTCGTTAGTCCTCGTCATGCAAACCCTCCGAGGTCTCGTCGACGACCAGGGTCTCCAGGTCCTCGACTGCCCCAACATCTTCAACATCGGTATCGATCAGTTCGCGCTCTTCGTCCAGGTCCTCGGCCTGCTCCTCGAGCGTGGACTGAATGCTGCGGCCGCTCAGGCGTTCGCGGATAAACTGACGCGACTGCTCGTCGGGGGCAAACTGCTCCAGATCGGGCAGGTCGCGGGTGGAGCGCAGGCCGAACTTTTCCAAGAAGGCATTGGTCGTGCCGTAGATGATGGCCTGACCGTGCTCGGGGTCGCGACCGAGCTCGCGCACCAGGCCCTTGTCCACGAGCGACGCGATGACGCCGTCGGAGTTGACGCCGCGGATGCCCTTGACCACCTCGCGCGTGACGGGCTGGTGGTAGGCGATGACGGCCAGGGTCTCGAGCGCCGCCTGCGACAGCTTTTGCGTGTCCCAGCTCAGCACGTAGGCCTCGACCACATCGTGGTAGGCGGGGTGCGTAAACAGTCGCCAGCCACCGGCGACCTCGCGCAGCTGAAAGCCGCGATTGGCCTCCTCGTACTCAACTTTGAGCTCGGCCAGCAGCGACGCGCACTCGCCGGGGGCGATATCTAGCGCACCTGCCAGCGCGGGTGCGCTTACGGGGTCGCTCGACACCAGCAGCAGCGCCTCGAGGGCGCCTTTGAGGCTGTTTGCCTCCAGCGTGGAAAGGGTTGACATGGTTGCGGCTCCTATTCGGTGAGCTCGGGGCCCTCGCCGGGCACGTATGCCTCGGCGCCCTCGACTCGGTTGATGCAGATGGTTCCAAAGAGCTCGTCCTGGCTCAGCGTGAGCGAGCCGCGCTTGGCGAGCTCCAACATGGCCAGGAAGGTGACGACGAGCTGATCAGTGGTGGCGTCACCGTCCAGCAGCTCGCGGAAGGTGCAGGTTTGGTGCGCCATGGTAAAGCGGTCGACCGAGGCCACCGTCAGGTCGAGCGGCACGCGATGCGGTGCTACGTGCTCGGCTTCCAGCAAGAAGGTCTGGCGCTTGCCGTCCAGGTCGGCGCAGATGACGGCGAGGCCGCGCAGGGTGATGCCGGCCAGATAGTCGGGCATAAGGCCCAAGAACTCGGGGTCGGGGCCGGCCACGCGCGGATGCATGCGGCTCTCGGCCTGCATGCGCGCGCCAAGGGCAGCCGCCGCGCCCTTAAACTGTTTGTAGGCGATCAAGCGCTGGATCAGGACCTCGCGCAGGGCATCGCCGTCGAGCGCATTGAGTTCCTCGAGATCTTCGTCAAATTCGTCATCGTCGTCGGCTGTGCGCGGGGCCTCCTGGGGCACCAGCGAGGCGGCCTTGATGTCCAAAAGGGTTGCCGCGACCAGCAAAAAGTCGCTCGCCACGTCCAGGTCTAGCGCCTCGATGCGCTCGACCTCGGCAAGGTATTGCTCGGCCACCTCGCTGATCGAGATGGCGCCGATATCTACTTTTTGGCGAGTTACCAGCTGCAGCAGCAGGTCGAACGGTCCGCTGTAGACCTGCGTCGACACGCGATACGACATCTTCGACCTCCTTTGACGGCGCCTTCGCGGCGCGGTTTGGGTGCATGTTGAGACCGTTTTACACGGTCGACCTGTAAGTTTACCTTAGATGCCGGCGATTGCGAAGTCGAGCAGCCACTCGGCCAGCGGATACACGGTAACGTCGAAATAGCGGCCGATCACGTCGATGCCGGTCCACATGGGCAGCAGGTACAGCACGATGATAAGGATCGGCATGGCGTATTGCTGCAGACGGTAGTAGTTGGCGAGCGCCTTGTCTTTAAGGAACGGCACGATGATCGACGAGCCGTCGAGCGGCGGAATCGGGATGAGGTTAAAAAAGGCGAGTGACAAGTTGACCACGATAAACGTGGCGCCGAAGTTCATGATTTGGGAAGCCACGGCAAAGGACATGCTGGCATAGAGGTTGCCGTATGCCGCGTGCATGAGGGCGGCCGCAAGGCATGCCAGCGCGATGTTCGATGCGGGGCCGGCCACGCTCACCAGGACCTCGTCACGTTTGGGGTGTTTGAGGTTGTTGAGGTACACGGGCACGGGCTTGGCGAAGGCAAACACCGGGCCGCCGGCGGCGAGCATGAGCAGCGGCAGAAGGATGGTGCCAAACGGGTCGATGTGGTTTAGTGGGTTAAGCGAGACACGGCCGCGCGAACGGGCCGTCTTGTCGCCGAGCGCCCAGGCCGCGGCGGCGTGCGCACTCTCATGGATGACAATACCCACGATGACGGCAACGGCGCTGGCGAGCAGGTTCATGAGGTAGCTGCTGGACATGGCGCTCCCCTAGCGGACGCGGCGCGAGGCGCGCGTGAGCAGGTAATCGGCCACAAACAGAATAACGGCCACGATGGCGTAATCCAGGCGGAACACGCCGCCGAAGGGCGATGTGATGACGCCGTAGCCGGCGATAGCGCTCGGAAGCGCGCGCGAAAGCTCAACGACAAAGCCCACGATCTGCAACTTGGCGGTGAGGCCGCTAAAGCACAGCAGCACGGTCATCGCACTCATAAAGATGCCGCAGATGCGACAGACGATGGCAATGATGCTCATTGCCACGGCAGCGGCCTTACGAGAGTTCACGCGCGGTCTCCTCTTCGATCTGAGTGGAAAGCTCGAGCCATTCGTCCTCGAGCTTGGGCAGCTCTTGCTTAAGCCCGTTATATTCCCCCAGCGCGGCGTTGAACTTATCCTGATCGGCATAAAGCTCTTCGCTCGCCATCAATTCCATAAGCTCGTCATAGCGGGCACGCTTCTTGTCCAGCTCGGCCTCAATCTTCTTGAGCTGGTTGCGCACGCCCTTGAGCTTTTTGTTGAGCGCAGCGCGGGCCTGGGCCTCGGCGCGCTTTTGCTCCTTGGTCTTTTTGCCCTCGGCAGGCTTAGACGTCGCGGCGGGGATGTCGGCCTGGGCGGCGCTGGCTTTGGTGGACTTGGCCGCCGCAGGCGCGCTCTCCGTGGACGCCTCGGCGGCGGCGCGGGCTGCGAGGTCCTCGCGCTTGTAGAGGTAGTAGTCGTAGTCGCCGTCGTAGACCGTAACCTTGCCGTCGCGGATGTCGATGACGCGGTTGGCCACGGCACGTACCAGGTGCTCGTCGTGGCTGATCAGCACGATGGTGCCGGGGAAGTTTTTCAGGGCGTTCTCGAGCATGTCCACCGAGTCGATGTCCAGGTGGTTGGTTGGCTCGTCCAGGCACAGGAGCGCCTCGGGGGCCACAAGCATCTTGGCGAGCGCCAGGCGCGCCTTTTCGCCGCCGGAGAGGACGCGGACCTGCTTTTCGATGGCGTCGTTGTCGCTAAACAGGAAGGCGCCCAGCAGGCTGCGCTGCTGCGGCACGGTCCACTTGGGCGTGACGGTGTCGATCTCTTGCAGGACGGTGTTGGACTCGGTCATACCTTCAAGCGCGTGCTGGGCATAGTAGGCCACACCTACGTTGGTGCCCAGGTCGCGCGTGCCGGTGGTGGGCGGTTCCAGGCCGGCGATGATCTTCATGAGGGTGGACTTGCCGGCGCCGTTAG
Source organism: Collinsella sp. (assembly GCA_022739635.1). GTDB lineage: Bacteria > Actinomycetota > Coriobacteriia > Coriobacteriales > Coriobacteriaceae > Collinsella. The sequence continues at coordinate 6,492 of JAIIUG010000093.1, forward strand.
GGCCGACGAGCGCCACGTGTTCGCCGCGGTAGAGCTTGAGGTCGATGTCGCTGTAGATGTGCTTGTCGCCGTAGGACTTGGATACGCCCTCCAAGCCCACGACCATGTCGCCGGAGCGCGGCGGGTCGGGGAATTTAAAGTCGATGTGCTTGTGGCCTTCGGGCAGGATGACGAGCTCCTTTTTGATCTGCTCGATCTTGCGGATGCGCTCCTGCGCCTGGGCGGCCTTGGTGGGCTTGTAGCGGAACTTGTCGACGAAGACCTGCATGTGGGCGATGTCGCGCTCCTGGGCGGCGCGCTTGGCGCGCATCTGCTCCAGGTTGTCCTCGCGCTGCTTAAGGTAGCTGCTGTAGTTGCCGGTGTAGGTGGTTACGCGGCGGTTTTCAAGAGCGGCGACGTGGTCGACGCACGCGTCCATGAAGGCGCGGTCGTGGCTGACGATGAGGACGGCGCCGTCGTAGTTCGCGATAAAGCCGCGCAGCCACTGAACGCTTTCGAGGTCCAAGTGGTTGGTGGGCTCGTCCAGAAGGAGCAGGTCGGGATGGCGCAGGAAGAGCTTGGCCAGCGCGATGCGCATCTGCCAGCCGCCCGAGAACTCGGAGCACGGGCGCTCAAAGTCGGTGACCTTAAAGCCCAGGCCGGACAGGATTTTGCGGGCGTTGCTTTCGAGCTCGTAGCCGCCCAGGTGCTCAAAGCGGTCCTGGACCTGGCCGTACTCGTTTAGGAGCGCGTCGACGTCCTTACCTTGCTCGGAGAGCTCGGTGATCTGGGCCTGCAGCTCGTTGGCGCGCTCGCCCATGCGGCGGATTTCCTTGGCGGCGGCCATGACCTCGGCGAGGATGGTGGTGTCCTTTTGCTCTAGATTGGTTTCCTGCTCCAGGTAGCCTACCTGGCAGTCCTTGGCGTACTGGACCTGGCCGGCGTCGGGGCTGTCGATGCCCATGATGATTTTGAGCATGGTGGTTTTGCCGGCGCCGTTGGGGCCAACGAGCGCGAAGCGCTCGCCGGGGTTGATCTGGAAGGACGCGCCGCTAAAGAGGACGCGCGCGCCGAAGCTTTTTTCGATCTTGTCGACCAGGAGGATCATGGTGCCGCCTTTGACCTTGTGTGCCTATATGAAAAAAGGCCCCAACTTGCGTTGGAGCCTCATTCAATGCTCGG
>JAIIUG010000094.1:0-7363 GCA_022739635.1 Collinsella sp.
TGGCACTTCAACAACATTGTCGCAGCCCCGACCCGCGGTCACGAGCGGGGGCTCCTGTCGTTTCCGTGCCCTCGGATTGGGTCATAGTGTCTGTTGGTGACTGACATCAGGTGCTCCGTTGTCGAAACGCGCTAACAAGAAGGGCCCGGCTCCGTTGTGGCGGAGTCGGGCCTTGTTGCATTTGCCCAGATAAAACCTGCCAAAATAAACCTGTCCCTTTTTGGCAGGTTAGCGGAGCTTGCTGGTCTCGAAGTACTTGGGATATTGGTCCAGGACCTCGGTCTGGTTGCGGAACATCATATGCAGGTGCTTGCTGACCAAAAAGCTCGCCTCGATGGGGTCGCGACCGGCGATGGCGCGGCGGATTTTCTTGTGCTCGTTAACAATCTCCTGATTGTCGAGCCTCTGCGTGGCGGCGCGCAGCCAGCGGAAGCGCTCCAGGTCGGCATTGGTCGCCTCGAGCCACGACCACACGGTGCTGCGGCACGCGATGCTAAAGATCATGCGGTGCATGAGGTTGTCGCTTAAAAAGAAGCCGATGCGATCCTCCTCGGCCATGGTCTTTTCCTGCAGCGCGATGGCTCGGTCGAGCTGCTCGATGCCTGCCGAGGTGGCACGGGCGCAGCACTCCACAATCACCTGCTTTTCCAGGTGCTCGCGAATGTAGCAGGCGCTCTCGGCAAGAGTGAGGTTGATGGGCGAGACATAGGTGCCGCTTTGGGGCACGGTACGCACCAGGCCCTCTTGCGCCAGACGCACCAGCGCCTCGCGCACAGGGGTGCGCCCCATATCCAGGTCGTCGCAAAGCTGCTTGACGCCCAGCTTTTCGCCCGGCTTGTAGTCTAGGTAGACGATTTTGCGTCGAATGGTGTGGTAGGACTGGTCCTGTAGGCTCGTTTCCTGCTCGCCGACGTGCATCGATTCTTCCATAGTGCCTCGCAACCGTTCTATCACACTGATATGTCAGCTGTCAATTATGCCGCGAATCGGCTCTCCGCGGTGGGTAATTCGGCTGTTGCCCAAGAACTATTACGGCATCTTGGTCTGTATTTGCGCGGGGCTGTGCTCAATGTTGCCGTATCATAAGCCGTCGCAAACGTGAAATAGAAAGAAGGAATCCCATATGCAACTGGCGAATATCGTACGCGAGCGCTGGAAGGGCGTCTTGTTCTGCCTGATCATTGCCATCCCCGCGACGTTACTCGGCAAACAGATTGAGGTGGTCGGCGGGCCGGTGTTTGCTATCCTCTTTGGCATGGTCCTGGCGCTCGTCTTTCCCAAGGATCGTCGCGAACAGCTCGCCGCCGGTGTCACCTATACGTCTAAAAAAGTCTTGCAGTACGCGGTAATCCTGCTTGGCTTTGGCATGAACCTCTCGCAGATTCTGTCCAAAGGCGCTCAGTCGCTGCCGATTATCGTGGCGACGATCTCGACCTCGCTTGTCATCGCCTTTGTGCTCTGCCGTGTCATGAACGTGCCGGGGAAGATCGCGACGCTTGTGGGTGTGGGTTCATCGATTTGCGGCGGTTCTGCCATCGCCGCGACCGCGCCCGTCATCGATGCCGACGATCGCGAGATTGCCCAGGCTATTTCGGTCATCTTCCTGTTTAACGTTATCGCGGCGCTCGTGTTTCCGACGCTCGGCGGTATGCTCGGGCTGACCAACGAAGGCTTTGGCCTGTTTGCCGGCACCGCCATCAACGACACCTCGTCCGTAACGGCTGCGGCGAGCGCTTGGGACAGCATGCATCCCGGCGCCAATGTGCTCGAGAGCGCCACGGTGGTCAAGCTCACCAGGACGCTGGCCATTATTCCCATTACGTTGGCTCTCGCATGCTGGCAGATGCATCTGGCGCGCAAGGCCGGCGGCGACGCCAAAAGCACGTTCTCGCTTAAACGCGCGTTTCCCATGTTCGTGCTGTTCTTTGTGCTGGCGAGCGTAATCACCACGGTGTTTCAGCTTCCTGCATCCATTACGGCGCCCATCAAGGAGCTGTCGAAGTTCTTTATCGTGATGGCTATGGCGGCTATTGGCTTTAATACCGATATCGTCGAGCTGGTCAAAAAGGGCGGCAAGCCCATCGCATTGGGCTTTTGCTGCTGGATTGGCATTGCGTGCATGAGTTTGGGAATGCAGCACGTGCTGGGAATCTGGTAGAGAAGTAGCTTATCTTGCGTGCTGCGTGCTGGCGAGCGCATCCTCGCGGTGGAGCGATAGGAGCTCTTGCGGGTATGGCTTGTCCGCAGGTTTATAGGTCCCGAAGAGCTCTTATCGCCCCGCCAGGATGGCGATGCGGGGCAACTCATATACTCGCAGGACGGCGGCTTCTGCCCTATAGTGTTTGGTGAGCAATATCGTTCAATTTTGAAACACTCGCCCGCGCGGCCGTTGGTGGCGGCGTGGCGCCGAGGACGGGGCGCAATATGAACAGTGACGCCAAGCTGCAAATCTTGATCGAGGCCCTGGCTGCTGCCGGGGCCTCGGCGTTGGCAATCGATGGGCATGGACACGTGGCGATTTCGACCATGGATGATGTCGCGCTCGAGCAAGATGTCGCGGCATTTGTCGCCGAGCGCCTGGGGCGCGTGGGCAACGGCACGCGCCTGGTGATGGGGCATGCGGGAGGGCGCTTGAGCCTCACGGTGCGTCCGGTCGCCAAGGAATACGGCGCGCTTTGGGTGGTCGTGGTCCGCGAGGTGCACGGTGTGGCGGCACACGCGGGTATTGAGTGGCTTAACGCAGATGAGGTCGAGGCACGCTACGAGGCAAGCGCGTATGGCATTGTCGAGGGTGCCGCTGCGGTCGCTGGCCCCGTCTGCGAAAGCTATGCCCGCAGCGTGCCCCTCATGTTGGAGGGCGAGCTGGGTGCTGGCCAGGCAGAGATTGCAAAACGCCTCTATCTGGATGGGCCTTATGCTGACGAACCCTTTGTGTCCGTGGCGCTTGACGAGCTCACAGATCGCGGCTGGCGCCATCTGCTCAAAAGCTCGGAATCGCCGCTGTTCCAGGCAAGGCTGACCCTTTGTATTGGCGGCTGGCACGCACTTTCGCCGCAGCGTCTGCGCGAGCTTGTCTCTACGATGACCGACACGGCGCTGGCCGCGCGTTGCCATGTGGTTCTGACGGCAAATGATATGCCGGGCGGTGGCGAAAGCGATCAGGCCGCTTTTGTAACCGAGCGCTTGGCGTGCGCGGTAAGTGTGGCGCCTGCGATTGCCGAGCAGGGTGGCGCATCGAAAAAGGTTGCGCAGTATTTGTCATATCTGTCAGATGTCTTTGGAACTGCCGCTCCGAGTATGTCCGAGGAGGCCGCCTCGACGCTTAACGGCTATCGCTGGCCACGCAACTATCTGCAGCTTCGCGAGGTCTCGGAACGACTCTATATATTAGTAGGGTCGGGTGTGGCGGAGCGCGTGGTGGCGGAGGAGGTGCTCGCCCAGGAGGACGTCATCAAAACCGCAACCTTTGGCGCTCCGACGCTCGACAGCGACCTGTATATCCTGCGGCCACTGGCCGATACCGAACGCGACATCGCGCGGCTGGTCGTAGGCTACCTTCAGGGCAACCGGACCCGCGCTGCCGAGGTGCTGGGAATAAGCCGCACGACCCTGTGGCGCTTGCTGAAGGACGATGACCGCTGAGCGAGGCGCCCGTGACCGCATGCGGCGCGTGTGCTACAGTCCAAAGCAGTAATGTTTCGATTGTGTTACGGCGTGCGGGGGCGTATGGCGGAGACTTCAAAACCAAACCGGAATAGACGGAGCACGGCTCCAGTTAACCGCCGCACGACGTCCCGGACGTGGGGCAAGCACGCGTCGGGGTTCGACGGTTCGTTCAAGCGCACCAAATACGGCTATCCTTCGGCAAGCGCCCGCTTGGCCATGCAGGCCGAGTCATCGCTGAGGGGGCGCAAGCGCGTGGTGGGCTCTAAGCTCAAGCACGACGGAACGCTGGGCTACATCAGCCGCGGTGCTGCCCGCCGCAGTGGGCTCAATCCTACTGGCTGGCATCGTTATGTGCCGATTGCAGTTGTTGTTGCGGTGATTGTGATCGCACTTGCCGCAATCGGCTACGCTGGCGGCGGGGTCGACCTGAGTGCGATGTTCAAGTCTGCTGAGCTCGCGCATGCCGGCACGGAGCTTGTCGAGGGCGCTCAGGCACAGACAGGCGTGCCGCCTCAGCGCGGTATTGTTGCCGCTGCCGCAACGATCGCCGATGCCCAAAAGGGCGAGGATACGGACAGCGAGGTTAGCGAAACCAGTGCAAACGGCGTAGGTTCGCAGGTCACGCCCGTAACACAAGGCCAATAAGTCACAGAACCATCACACTAAGTTGCTGTTTGGGGTCAATGAGTGAACAAAAAAGCAGCAATGTTGTTTCATATAGAACTCATTAGTCACAATTTACAAAAAAGGGCTATACTACTAGGCACCTAAAAGTCCACAAGCTGCAAGTTGAGGAGTACCTAACATGAAGAAGAGATTCATGGCAGCACTGAGCGTTCTCGCTCTTGCCCTGGCTCTGCCCGTGGCTGCTTTCGCCGCCCCGAGCCCTGCCAACACCACCGCCACCGGCGCCAACAACGTGACCGCCAGCGTTAACAACGCTAATGTCAAGGTTGCTTCCACCACCAATAACGCCAAGGGCACCCCTGCCAACGCCAACGTGGTCGCTTCCTTTGAGATCACTGAGACTGTCGAGGGCACTGTTTCTGAGTCCAACCCGCTGACCGTCACCTTCACCCTTGGCAAGGCTTACGCCAACGCTAAGGTTACCGTCTATGTCCAGCACAACGACGGCACTACGGAGCAGCTGAACCTGACCGCCGACAACAACGGTAACGTTGTCTTCAAGGTCACCAAGCTCTCCACCTACACCATCGTGGCTGAGAAGACCGCTGCTGGCGCTGCTACCACCGACAACGGTGCTAAGTCCCCGGCTACCGGTGTGAACACCACCGCTGTTGCCGCTGTGGCTGCTGTTGCCGCTGCTGGCGCTGCCTGCGCTTTTGTTGCTCTTCGCAAGAACAACTAGCACACACACGGTTTCAACCGTAAGATTTGAGGACCCGTACTTGTGCGGGTCCTTTTTTTGGCCGATTTACAGGGTAAGGGAACACCATGGCACAGCAGCCGCAGGGCAAGCATATGGAAGTTAAGCATATGGGCGACTCGGACAAAAAACGTCGCGCCACAATACTCAAGGGCGTTTTCGTAGTGTTGTTACTGGTCGCAGTCGGCTGCGGCGGCTACGTGCTCTATATGAATCATCTAGAGCAGCAGCGCGCCGAGGAGATGAGTGCAACAGGCAAGCCCGCCACGAAGGTCGAATCAAAGGGCAAGGAGCTGCCGGACAACCCCATCGACTTTGCTCCGCTCATTCAAGAGAATGCCGATATCTATGCGTGGCTCTACATTCCGGGTGCGGATATCAACACGCCTTTGCTGCAGAGCACGACGGACGACCTGTTTTATCTGGACCACGACAAGGACGGCAAGTACGACCCCTACGGCACGGCGTTTAGCCAGATGGCAAACGCGCGCGACTTTAGCGATCCCGTCACGGTGATCTACGGCCACGTGAACGGCGGTGTGTTCCACAACTTGCATAACTTTGAGGACGCGAACTTCTTTAACGAGAACGGCGAATTCTATATCTACACGCCGGGCCATATTTTGACGTACAAGATTGTCTCGGCCTATCAATATGACGACCGCCACATTCTCAACTCGTTTAACTTTGCCGACCCTGCCGTGCGCCAGGACTACTTTAATTCGGTCTGTAATCCGGACGCATTGCTCAAAAATGTACGTGACGGCGTGACACTTGATGCAGATAGTAAGATTGTGCAGTTGAGCACCTGCATGCTCGATAGCTCGCAGGGCAACTCGCGCTATATTGTTAGCGGTGTGTTAACAAACGACCAGGAGACAAAATAGTCATGAACCCCCGTGGCAAGCACTTTATCGATGCGGTGGATCCCGACGAAAATCAAGTAAACAATCCCGAGCAGCAGGTTCAGGATGTGGCGGAGCCTGTCGAGCCTCAATGGGAGACCAAAGGCACTCCGACGCCTCAACCTGACGAAAAATCCCAGAGCAAGGCCGAGGCTCCGTCCGACGCATCGGCAAAGACCGATGAAGCTGCGGCGCAGCCTGTTGATGAGGTAGAGTGGCCTTCGCTTGATGAGGCGGCACCTCAGCGTCGTCGACGCTCCAAGGAGTCGATTAAGCGCATCAAGCGCCGCCGCCGTATCCGCACGCTGCTGATCGTGCTGCTCGTGATTGGTGCGGTTGCTGCTGCCGGCTGGGGCTTTGTGAATCACAGCGTGAACCAAGGCAAAAAAAAGATTGAGGAAAAGACCGAAAAGGTCATTAAGGCCAAGGGCGACACCATTACCTATAACGGCAAGAAGTATGCGCTCAACAAGCATATGGCCACGGTGGCGTTTATCGGCTTTGATGGCCGCAATAACGATGACGGCACCCAGAAGGGCCAGTCCGATACCGTGATGGTCGTAGCACTTAATACCGACACGGGCGAGGCCCGCGGCATTATCATCCCGCGTGACAGCATGGTTGCCGTAGATACGTATTCCAATGGTTCGTTTGCCGGCCAGGTGACCGAGCAGCTGTGCTTGCAGTTTGCCTATGGCACCGATGGCGACAACTCATCGGCACTGACGGCCGCCGCTGCCTCGCGCGTGCTCGATAACATTCCGGTCGACTATTACTACACGCTCAACATTGAGGGCGTGGCACCCATTAATGACTCCATCGGCGGTGTGACGTTGGTGCCTACGCAGACTGTGCCGGGCACGTCGGTTGTCGAGGGTCAGGAGACCACGCTGTTTGGTACAACGGCGGAAAAGTACGTGCAGTGGCGCGACACGACGAATCTGACGTCTTCGCTGGATCGTACAGCGCGCCAGGTGAGCTACGTGCAGGCGTTTGCATCGAAGGTCCTCAGCAGTGCCAAGAGCAACCCTGCCATACTCATCAGCCTGTATCAGGCCATGGGCGACTATACGTGGACCAATTTGGGTCTCGATGAGTTCAGCTATCTGGCGACCACGATGCTCGAGCACGGCCTGACTTCGTTTGATGTCGTGACGCTGCAGGGCACCATGCAGCAGGGCGACACCTTCGCCGAGTTCTATCTGGACCAGGACAACGTAAAGCAAACGGTCGTCGACACCTTCTATCATCCAGTTAATTAGCTGCCCAGGTGCCGGATGCCAACAGTGGCTCACTCGATGTCAGGCACCAACAGACACTATGACCCAATCCGAGGGCACGGAAACGACAGGAGCCCCCGCTCGTGACCGCGGGTCGGGGCTGCGACAATGTTGTTGAAGTGCCA
>JAIIUG010000095.1:0-7305 GCA_022739635.1 Collinsella sp.
TTTATGCACGATTTGGGGCTAATTCCGGTTAACGGTCGAGAATTTCTTTAGTTGGGCGAAGTATGTGGGGATATTTTGACTCTGTTACAAGTCTGTAAACAAAAAGGGCCCCGCACATGCAGGACCCTTTACAAACGTATATACGCCGATGCTTAGTAGCCGACGATGCCCTGCGGGAAGAAGAACATGCACAGAACGACACACACGGCAAATACGACAGCCATGATGACGGTCAGGCGATCGAGGTTCTGCTCCATGACGCCCGTGGCAGAGCTGGAGTTATACAGCGAGCTAGCGATCATATCCGAAACGCCGGTACCCTTACCGGAATGCATCAGGACGAGAATCGTCAGCGCAACGGCAGAGACAGCCCAAACGACAAACAGAAGAATCTGGAACGGACCCATAGATAAGCTCCTTAATAGAACAATTCAAACTCCAGTACTGTACCACAACCCCCAACGCTCCCCTACCCGCCATTTGGGGACGGGGCAGAAATGGCAGAAACACCAAAGGGGGTTGTCCGATTGTGGACAACCCCCTTACTAGAAAACGGTACTTGTTTTCTCTTATGCCTCGGTGGCGAGCACGCGGCCCGTCATCTCGGCGGAAGGCTCAATACCAGCCATGGTGAGCATGGTCGGAGCGATATCGGAAAGACGGCCGTCCTCGATACCGGTGAGCTGTGCCTTCTCATCAACGATGATGAACGGCACGCGGTTGGTGGTGTGGGCCGTAAACGGATGCTTGGAACCGTCGGAAGCAACGTCAAACATGTGATCGGCGTTGCCATGGTCGGCGGTAATCAGCGCAAAGCCGCCCTTAGCGAGAATCGCCGGGACAACCTTGGACAGGGCATCGTCAACAGCCTCGACGGCCTTAACGGCAGCGTCGAAGACACCGGTGTGACCAACCATGTCGCAATTTGCGAAGTTCACGATGTAGAAATCAGCGCGATCCTCGTTGATAGCGGCGACAAGCTTCTCGGTAACCTCGGGAGCGCTCATCTCGGGCTGCAGATCGTAGGTAGCGACCTTGGGGGAAGCGACGAGCACGCGCTCCTCGCCCTCCTTGGGCTCCTCGATGCCGCCGTTGAGGAAGAACGTCACGTGGGCGTACTTCTCGGTCTCGGCGGTGTGCAGCTGCTTCAGGCCATTGGCGGCGATAACGTCGGCCAGGACGTTCTCGGGGAACGTCTTGGGGAAGGCGACCTCGACGTCAAACGTCGGATCGTACTCGGTCATCGTCACAAAGTGCGAGAGCTTAATCTGCTCGCGCTCAAAGCCATCGAACTCCTTGTCCGTGAACACGCGGGTCATCTGACGAGCGCGGTCGGGACGGAAGTTGAAGAAGATGGCCGCGTCGCCCTCGTGGATACCCTCGTTGTGGGCCGCGAAAGGCTCGACGAACTCGTCGCCGCGCGGATCCTTCTCGTAGTAGGCCTTGATACCGGCAACGGGGTCGGTATCGGCATCGGACGCGTTGACCATGACGTCGTAGGCGCGCTGGATGCGCTCCCAACGGTTGTCGCGGTCCATGGCCCAATAGCGGCCCGAAACGGTGGCAACGCGAGCGTCGCAACCGGTCTCCTCGGAGATCTTAGCCAGGAAGGCGCAGAACTCGCTCATGTAGCCGGCACCGGACTGCGGGTCAACGTCGCGGCCATCCATGAAGGCGTGGACGCGAACGGTCTTGACGCCATGCTGGGCAGCCATCTTGACCAGAGCCTCGACGTGGTTCATGTGAGAATGAACACCGCCAGGGCTCATAAGGCCCATGAGGTGCAGGGTCTTGCCTTCGGCCTTGACGTCGTCCATAGCCTTGACGAAGACCTCGTTCTTGGCGATGGAGCCGTCCTTGATGGCATTGTTGATGCGCGAAAGCTCCTGGAACACGATGCGGCCGGCACCGATGTTGAGGTGACCCACCTCGGAGTTACCCATCTGACCGTCGGGAAGGCCCACGTCCTCGCCCGAAGCGCCGAGCGTGGTGTGAGGATACTTCTCGTACAGGCTATCAAGGAAGGACGTCTTGGCAGCAGCGACGGCGTTCTCGCCATCGGCCGGAGCCAGGCCACAGCCGTCCATGATGATCAGGAGTGCAGGAAGATGACGCTGTGCCATATGTCCTACTCGCCTGCCTTGACGACCATAGAGGCGAAGTCGGCAGCCTTGAGCGAAGCGCCGCCCACGAGGGCGCCGTCAACGTCGGGCTTGGCGACGAGCTCGGCGATGTTGCCGGGCTTGGCCGAACCGCCATACAGCACGCGAATGCCGTCGGCGAGCTCCTCGCCGAACATCTCCTTGAGGGTCTCGCGGATAGCGCCGCAGACCTCCTGAGCGTCCTCGGCGGTAGCGGTCTTGCCGGTGCCGATGGCCCAGATGGGCTCGTAGGCGACGACAACCTGCTTGGGGCAGGTGATCTCGAGACCCTCGAGACCAGCCTTGACCTGGTTCACGACGTGCTCGACATAGGTGCCGGCCTCGCGGACCTCAAGGGACTCGCCACAGCAGAAGACGGGAACAAGACCGGCGGCAACGAGAGCCTTGGCCTTCTTGTTCTGATCCTCGTCGGTCTCGTGGAAGTAGTCACGACGCTCGGAGTGACCGATGATGCAGTAGGTGCAGCCAGCGGACTTGAGCATGTCGCAAGAGGACTCACCGGTGTAAGCACCCTTGGCCTCCCAGTACACGTTCTGTGCACCGAGGGCGATGGGGGCAGCCTGAATGCGGTCATGAACCGTGGTGATGTCGATGGTCGGAGGGCAGACGAGCACCTCGACGCCAGCCGGAACCTCGGGCAGAGCCTGGGCCAGCTCGTCAGCGAGCTTGGCAGCCTCGGCGACGTCGTTGTTCATCTTCCAGTTACCAGCGATAAGAAGGGTGCGATTAGGCATCGAGAAGCGCCTCCACTCCGGGCAGGGCCTTACCCTCGACGAGCTCCATGGAAGCGCCACCACCGGTGGAAATCCAGCTCATCTTGTCGGCCAGGTTGAACTTGTTGACAGCTGCGACAGAGTCGCCACCGCCGATGATCGAGGTGCAATCGGCCTCGGCGACAGCCTCGGCGATAGCCTGGGTGCCGTGAGCGAAGTTATCGAACTCGAAGACGCCCATGGGGCCATTCCAGAACACGGTCTTGGCGCCCTTGACGGCCTCGGCGTAAAGCTCCTCGGTCTTGGGGCCGATGTCCATGCCCTCACGATCGTCGGGGATAGCGTCGGAAGCGACAACCTCGGGGACAGCGTCCTCGCCAAAGTGATCGGCAACGCGGTTATCGATGGGGAGCAGGATCTTGACGCCCTTCTCCTCGGCCTTCTTGAGCATCTCGCCGGCGCGCTCGACCCAGTCCTCTTCCTTGAGGGACTGACCGACGGTCAGGCCCTGAGCCAGGAAGAAGGTGTAGGCCATGCCGCCACCGATGATCAGGGTGTCAGCAGAGTCGATGAGGTGATCGAGAACACCGATCTTGGAGGAAACCTTGGAACCGCCGACGATGGCGACGAAGGGACGCTCGGGCTCGGCGAAGATGCCGGTCAGCGTGTCGACCTCCTTCTCGAGCAGGAAGCCGGCGACGGCAGGCAGGTAAGCGGCGGGGCCCACGACGGAACCCTGGGCGCGGTGAGCGGTACCGAAGGCGTCGAGAACGAAGACATCGCCGTAGGAAGCGAGGGTCTTGGCGATCTCGGGATCGTTCTTCTTCTCACGTTTGTCGAAGCGGACGTTCTCGAGAACGAGGACCTTGCCCGGCTCGACGGCGGCAACAGCCTCGGCAGCCTTCTCGCCGTAGGTGTCGGCGACAAAGGCAACGTCGAGACCAGAGAGCTCGGCGAGCTTCTTGGCGACGGGCTCGAGGGAGAGCTCGGGCTGGAAGCCAGTGCCATCGGGACGTCCGAGGTGGCTCATGAGGATGACGCGAGCGTTGTGCTCGACGAGGTAGTTGATGGTGGGCAGGGCAGCCTTGATGCGGGTGGTGTCGCCAACGACGCCATCCTTGATAGGCACGTTGAAGTCAACGCGGACGAGAACGCGCTTGCCGTCGACATCGATGTCGCGGACGGTCTTCTTGGTAAAGGCCATGTTTGCTTCTACCTTTCGTACGTGTCTGCCTCCCATTACGGCAGACGATTTCCTATAAAAAGGGCGCGACCCTAGGGTGTAAGCCCTATAAGGCCGCGCCCTTCTTTAGACGCTCAACGAGCTATTCGCTAAAAGCTAAATTAAGCAACGAACTTCTCGAAGTACTTGATGGTGCGGACCATCTGAGAGGTGTAAGAGTTCTCGTTGTCGTACCAAGAGGTGACCTGAACGAGGGTCTGGCCGTTGCCGAGGTCAGAGCACATGGTCTGAGTGGCGTCGAAGATGGAGCCATGGGTCTCGCCGATGATGTCGGTGGAGACGATGTCGTCCTCGTTGTAACCGAAGGTCTCGGAGATGGTGGCAGCGTAGGCCTTCATAGCGGCGTTGACCTCGTCGACGGTGACCTTCTTGTCAACGACAGCGTAGAGGTTGGTGATGGAGCCGGTCGGCGTCGGGACGCGCTGGGCGGCACCGATGAGCTTACCGTTGAGCTCGGGGAGAACCAGGCCGATAGCCTTAGCAGCACCGGTGGTGTTGGGGACGATGTTGACGGCGCAGGCGCGGCTACGACGCTTGTTGCCCTTGCGCTGCGGGCCGTCGAGCGGCATCTGGTCGCCGGTCCAGGCGTGAATGGTGGTCATGATGCCGGACACGATGGGAGCGAAGTCGTTCAGACCCTTGGCCATCGGGGCGAGGCAGTTGGTGGTGCAGGAAGCAGCGGAGATGATGTTGTCCTCAGCGGTCAGCGTCTCATGGTTGACGTTGTACACGATGGTGGGCAGATCGCTGCCGGCCGGAGCGGAGATGACGACCTTCTTGGCGCCAGCGTTGATGTGGGCCTGAGCCTTAGCCTTGCTGGTGTAGAAGCCGGTGCACTCGAGCACGACGTCGACGTCGAGGTCGCCCCAAGGCAGGTTGTTGGCGTCGGCCTCCTTGTAGATCTTGATCTCCTTGCCGTCAACGGTGATGGAATCCTCGCCAGCAACGACCTCGTGATCGCGAGCGTAGTTGCCCTGCGTGGAGTCGTACTTCAGCAGGTAAGCGAGCATATCGGGAGAGGTGAGGTCGTTGATAGCGACGATCTCGGAGCCCTCATGACCGAACATCTGACGGAAAGCCAGACGACCGATGCGACCGAAGCCGTTAATAGCAACCTTTACTGCCATTGTGTCTCCTTTCGTAAGGCCCCCGCAAGCTACAGCGCCTGCCGTTGAGGCCCACAAACTAACCACTCGCCTAATATACCTTTTTTTGGACTTGAATTTCACGAGAATGCTCGAAATTGAAAATCAAATTTATGTTAAAACGTTTTAAAGAATAAAACAGCAGTTCAATCCCCATATATGCAGATACTTTCGACTACCTGTTCGCTTCAATAAGCTTTTCAAGCCGCAAAACGCGATGGTACAGGGCCGACTTCGACAAAGGAGGGTCGGCCATTTCCCCCAGATCACGTAGTGACAGGTCGGGATAGCGCTCACGCAGGTCGCAAAAGACCGCCAAGGCGTCCGGAAGCGTGTCGCGCAGGCCCCGCTGCTCGAGTTCATCGATTAACGCAAGCTGATGCTGGGCGGCACCGGCACTTCTGGTCTGATTGGCCAGCTCGGCATTTACGCGGCGGTTCACGTCGTTTTTGACTAGCTTGACCGCACGCGCTTCCTCAATCTCGACAACGCTGCGCTTGGCGCCGATCAGCTTCAGGAGCTGCTCAATCTCCTCGGCGCTCTTAATGTAGACAGCAAAGGATCCGCGCCGTGCGTTAACGCGCACATGGACACCAATCTGCTCCAGCAGGTCGCAAAGCCCCTTGGCGTACTGCTCACCCTGGACCGCAATCTCCAAATGAAAGTCGCCACGAGGATCGGCAACAAAACCCCCGGCAATGAGCGCGCCGCGGATGTAGGCAAGCCTGCAGCAGGGACGGGCGACGATATGCCGGGGCACACCGGCGACAAGCCCTCCCCTACGGTCGAGGATGCCCAACAGCACCAGAGCCTTGTCCAGGTCGGGCTGATCGGGCAGGGTGATGAGGTAATTTCGGACCTTATGGAGAACCGATTTTCGAACGGTGAACTCCGTCTTGAGCTTCAGGATACGATGCGTCAGCGTGATCATTGTGCGCGCGACGGCGCCCGTCTCGGTCGCGACCGTCAAACGATACCGCCCGGAGCCGGCCAGCGAGAGTGTGCCGCTCACGCGCGTCAGGGCGGCAAGCGTCGACAGATCGCAATATTCACATTCGGGTTCGCAGCGCGCGAGCTCGTCGCGCACCTCGGCGGTAAACGACATGCAGGCCTATGCTTTCGTGTTGGCGCGCGACAGGTCGCGATGGGAAATGCTCACGTGATACTGGGCGCCTTCCAAATAGCGGGCCGTGGCCTCGGCGATAGCAACGCTGCGGTGCTGGCCGCCCGTGCACCCGATGGCGATGGAAAGCTGCGGCTTGCCCTCCGCGATATAGCCGGGCATGACCGTATCGAGCAGCTGCGTCCAGGCCTTCCAGAACTCCTGGGTCTTGGGATGGTCCAGGACAAAGTCGGAGACCTTCTTATCGAGACCGGTCATGGTGCGCATCTCGGGATCGTAGAACGGATTGGGCAGGAAGCGAACGTCGATCATAATGTCCGCCTCGACGGGCATACCGTGCTTAAAGCCAAACGAGAACACATGAACGTCCATGAGCTGCTGGTCGGACAGCTCAGAAAAAGCCATGCGCAGCTTGTTGCGTAGCGCAGAGGTGCGCAGGCGGCTCGTGTCGATGATCATGTCGGCTCGGTCACGCACGCCCTGCAGCTGCAGGCGTTCACGCTGAATCGCGTCGGCCGTGGTCTCCCCCGGCTTGGCAATGGGATGGCGGCGGCGGTTTTCGCTATAGCGACGAATCAGCACCTCGTCAGAGGCCTCGAGAAAAACGATGTCGCAGCTCATCTCGCGCTCCTCGAGTGCGGCAACGGCATCGAGCAACTCATCGAACAAGCCCTGGCTGCGCAGGTCGCAGGTGACGGCAAGGTGCCTACCCACGCCCGTATTGATGCCGACGAGCTCAGCAAGCTGGGCAATCAGACGCGGGGGCAGGTTATCGATACAAAAATAGCCCATGTCCTCGAACACATGCATGGCCTGCGTTCGGCCCGATCCGGACATTCCGGTGATGATGACGATATCGGGGATGCGCTCCGAGCGCTCCGCCGCATCCATGGCATCTCCCTTTTGCATGTGCTGCCTC
>JAIIUG010000096.1:0-7209 GCA_022739635.1 Collinsella sp.
GCGTGCGATGGTACGGGTGAGCTCGATGTGCGGCAGCTGGTCGCGGCCGACGGGAACCACGTTGCCCTTGCAGAACAGGATGTCGCAGGCCTGGTGCACCGGATAGGTGAGCAGAAGGCCGGTGAGCTCGTGGCCCGAGGCCTCCATCTCGGCCTTAACCGTGGGGTTGCGCGCCAGCTCGGCCTCGGAGACCAGCGACAGGAACGGCAGCATGAGCTGGTTGGCGGCGGGTACGGCGGAGTGCGCGTAGATCATGGTCTTGTCGGGGTCGATACCGCAGGCAAGGTAGTCCATGACCATGTTGTACACGTTGTCCTGGATATGCTCGGTGGTGTCGCGGTCGGTGATGACCTGGTAGTCGGCGATGAGCACGTTGGTCTTGGCGCCCATGTTCTGCAGTTCAACACGGCCCTTGAGGGTGCCGAAGTAGTGACCCAGGTGCAAGCGTCCGGTCGGGCGGTCGCCGGTGAGCATGGTGAACTTCTCGGGCGTCTTTGCCAGACCCTCGCGAATGGCGTTGCTCTTTTGCAGCGCTACTTCGTAGCTGTTCTCGTTTGGCATGATTGCTCCTAACGTATGCGTATTGGTCAAGATGATAACGCGTTTATTGAAGGGGTTGAGGCGTAAGCAGGAGAGGGGCGAGAAAGGGCGGTTTGCGCGATGGGTACGGAGCTGCGCAACGGGTGCGGCGCGGCTGCGCTTGGCCAGCGGCACCTGGGCGCATCCTCGGCAGCTTACCCTAGCGCCTGTGGTGGCGCTCTTCCCTACGTTCCTCGGCTGCCTGCTCCTCCTGCTTAAAGGCGGGGTCGTCGGGGGTTACCAGCTCGTCTTCGTGCGTCCGCTTGTTGTAATGGTGGCGCAGGACGGGCTCAAACAGGTGCAGATGCTTGGCGAAGGCAGCCGAGCCAATGGCGAGCACGACAAAGATGAGCACGCGCGTGGGCACCTCGACCTGATTGATCGCGGCGGCGCCGGCCGAAAGCATGATGCACCAGGCGTAGATGAGCAGCACGGCCTGCTTCTGGTTGTAACCCTCTTGGATCAGGCGGTGGTGGATGTGGCCCTTGTCGGCCTGTCCGATGCTAATGTGGGCGCGCTTGCGGCGCACGATGGCGCTGAACGTGTCGATGATGGGCACGCCGGCTACGATGAGCGGGATGATGAGTGAGGTGAGCGCGGCGGTGCGGCTCACGTTGAGCAGCGAGATGGAGCCCAAAGCGAAACCCAACAGCAGCGACCCCGAGTCGCCCAAGAAGATGCTCGCGGGGTTGAAGTTGTAATGCAGAAAAGCCACGCACGAGCCAAAGAGCGCGATGGAGAGCGCGGCGGCGTCGATACGGCCCGAAAGCATGGCCATCGTGAACATGGTGAACGATGCGATGCCGCAAATGCCCGTGGCCAGGCCGTCGAGGCCGTCGATGAGGTTGATGATGTTGGTGAACGCCACCAGGTAGATCACGGTGATGGGGTAGGCGAGCCAGCCGAGCACGATCTCGCCAGGGGCAATCGGGTTGACGATGACGCCGATTTTAAGGCCGCCCACGCAGGCGATAAGCGCGGCGAGCACCTGACCGGCCAATTTTTGCTTGGGCTTGAGTTGGAAGACATCATCGATCGCGCCGGTCGCAAAGATCACGGTAAAGGAGAGTGCCAGCACGGGGTAGCTGATGTGCAGGCGCGGGTGCGGCACCAAAACGGGCGGCCAGCCCAGGTACCAGGTGCCCAGGATCTGCACGATGCAGGCGACGACGAGGCCCAAAAAGACCGCGGTGCCGCCCATGCGCGGGATGGGCTTAGTGTTGATACGGCGCTTGGAGGGATAGTCGACGGCGTCGAGCTTAATTGCCAGGCGCTTGACCAGGGGCACCGTGAGAAAGGTCGTGATAAAGGCAGCGGCCGCCACGCATAAGTACGGTATGAAGCTCGTGGATGAAGCCATGAATCGAAAACCGCCAAGCGTCGAAGGAAAAGGTCAAAGGGCGCTACGCGCAAAAGGGCATAGCTGACCCATGATACTCGACCGAGGGGGTGCGGGGGTTTGCGCCGTGCGATTATCACGCGCTTACCAGATATTGGGATGTTGGCGGAGGTTCTGCCGAGTGCCGTTGTTGGGTGTCATACGGGATCTGCGATGGCAATTCTTGGCAAAATCGGCAAAAGAAAACCACCCCCCACGTTACGAAAATGAACCCACCTAAAACAGGTGGGTGCCCTCATCGACCGTTCCAGCGTCCTTAACAACGAAGGATACCTGTACTAAGTACGACTGTGTGGGCTCCCTAAATAAACGCGACGGTTCACCCAGTTGCTCCGCGGGGGGCGGAATACCTATATCATAAAGCGGCGCTTTGTTGATTCCAGTCTTGACATTACAAAATTCGTGTCGGACGATTACGGCGCCTTGGGCTTGGAGCCGTCTGTGCGGTCCGGGCCTTTGCGTTTGAGCTGCTGAATCGTTGTTTTGGAGCATGTTTTTATGCCGACGTCGTTGACCGAACTTTTTTCGCCCGCCTGCCATTTGTGTCCACGCCGTTGCGGCGCGGCACGCGACGAGGGCGCGCGTGGCGTGTGCGGCGCAGACGACACGCTTAAGGTTGCCCGCGCGGCGCTCCATATGTGGGAGGAGCCGCCTATCTCGGGCGAGGCCGGCTCGGGCACGATTTTCTTTAGTGGCTGTTCGCTCAAATGCGTCTACTGCCAAAACCACGAGATCTCGACGGGCAATTTTGGGCTTGAGATTTCGCCCGAGCGCCTGGTCGAGATTATGTTGGAGCTGCAGGACCAGGGCGCCAACAACATTAACCTGGTAACTGCGACGCATTATGCTCACCTGCTGCCGGCCGCGATTGCCGCAGCGCGGGAGCGCGGGCTGGACACCCCGATCGTCTACAACACGAGCGGCTATGAGAGGGCGAGTGCCGTGGCTGCCCTGGGTGACCTGGTTGATGTGTGGCTCACCGACTTTAAATATGCCGATGCCGGGCTTGCGCAGTCGCTATCTCATATTAAGGATTACCCGCGCGTGGCCGTGTCGGGCCTGGCACAGATGGCGCGCGAGATCGAGCGCCGCGGGGGAGAGCTGGTGGACGACGATGGGCTCATGAAGCGCGGTATGATCGTGCGTCACTTGGTGCTGCCGGGTCATGCGGACGATTCGTGCCGCGTGCTGGACCTGGTGTGGCAGACGGTGGGCGACGTGCCGATTTCGGTCATGAACCAGTACACGCCCAATGCACTCATGCGCGAGCAAGGCGGCGAGTTGGCACGTGCCGTGACGCGCGAGGAGTACGAGCAGGTGCTCGACCATGCCGACGACCTGGGCTTTACGACGATGTTCTGGCAAGAGGGTGGAGCGGTAGACGAGAGCTTTACCCCGGCGTTCGACACCACCGGCGTCCTTACCAGTGCAAAGTAGTCGTTTGCCGATGATATTTCTGGGGCGGGGATTAAAAAATCATCGGGAGGATCGCTTGCTCGAAAAGTAGTCAAAAAAGCCCCGTCCCAAAAAGACTGGGTATTGGGCGTTGACAGTTGACGAGCCGTAGGTAAAATATCAACTTGTCCTGGGGACGTAGCTCAGTTGGGAGAGCGCTGCCGTCGCATGGCAGAGGCCGAGGGTTCGACTCCCTTCGTCTCCACCCTTGGATTTGATAAGCCGCTGACATTGTGTCGGCGGCTTTTTTTAAAAAGAAAGGGCTGCATCATGGCCGAGCTTGAGTCCCAACCACTGTCTGCCGAGGAGCGCGCCGAGTTGGAAGAGCTCCGCGCCGAGAAGGCTCGTCGCGAGGCCCGGGAAGAGGCACGCCGCGAGCGTGAGGAGCTGGCCGCCCTGCGTGCCGAGCGCGAGAAGGCCGAGGAGGCCGCTGCCAAGGCCGCATCCGAGCCGGCGCCCGCGCCCAAGCCCGCCGCCGCGAAGCCCGTGCCCACCGCACCCAAACCTCAGCCCAAAAAAGCCGCTCGTCCCAAGTCCGTCGAGCCCAAACCGAGCCGTGACGAGATGACCTTTGCCCAGCGCATGGTCACCTCCAAGGAGCCTACGGGCGAGAATGAGATCCCCGGCATGGCTCCGGCTCAAAAAATCATCATCGTGCTCGCCCTCATCGCGTTTATCGTCTTTATGGTTTACACGATTACGGGCAGCATGGGCCTGCGCTAACCTGTTCGCGCCGGGCTCCATGCCAGCACGTCCGCCTCGCCCAACTCTCAACCTCTGCACAACGCATCCGAAAGGTCGCCCCATGGCTTTGACCGACATCTCGCATCCCACCGACATCGCAATGCTCACCGATCTGTACGAACTCACTATGGCCCAGGGCCTGTGGGAAAGCGGCAAGGCCAATGAGCAGGGTTGCTTTACGGCGTTTTACCGCGACCATCCCTTTGGCAGCGCGTACGCCGTCATGTGCGGCACCGCCGAGCTGCCCGAGCTTGTCGAGAACCTGCGCTTTACGCCCGAGGACATCGACTACCTCGCCTCGCTCCAGGCTCCGGCCGGCGGCGCGATGTTTAAGCCTACATTCCTCGACTACCTGCGCAACTTCCGTGCGCACGTAAACATTGACGCCGTGCCCGAGGGCGAGCTCGTGTTTCCGCGCGAGCCCATGGTGCGTGTCACCGGTCCGTCGCTGGAGTGCCAGCTGCTCGAGACCGCGCTGCTCAACATCGTCGGCTTCCAGACGCTCGTCGCCACCAAGACGGCGCGCGTGGTACTGGCGGCCGATGGTCGCCCCGTCGCCGAGTTTGGCCTGCGCCGTGCCCAGGGTCCCGATGGCGGCCTGGCTGTTGCGCGTGCGAGCTACGTGGCGGGCTGCTCGTCCACGTCCAACGTGCTTGCCGGGCGCCGCTACGGCATTCCCGTCTTTGGCACGCATGCGCACAGCTGGGTGATGAGCTTCGATTCCGAGCTCGAGGCCTTCCGTGCGTTTGCCAAGTCGAGCCCCAAGAACTGTACGCTGCTTATCGACACGTACGACGTGCGCGAGGGCTGCGAACATGCCATTACGGTTGCCAAGGAAATGGAGGCGGCGGGCGAGCGCCTGTCGGCCATTCGCATTGATTCGGGTGACTTGGCCAAGCTCTCCAAGTACGTTCGCGGTCGCTTTGATGCTGAGGGCCTGCCCTATGTGGGGATCTCGGTCTCCAATGACTTGGACGAGTACACGATTCAGTCGCTGCTCGACCAGGGCGCACCTATCGATAGCTTTGGCGTGGGCACCAAGCTCGCGACCTGCTACGATCAGCCGGCGTTGGGCGGCGTGTACAAGCTTTCGGCCCGCCGCGCGAGCGACTCGGAGCCGTGGACGCCGGTGGTGAAGCTTTCCGAGCAGCCCTACAAGCGTACGATTCCCGGCGTGCAGCGCGTGCGCCGTTATTACGATGGCTTTGGCGGTCCGGTCTGCGACATGATCTATGACGAGGACCATCTGGCAGGGGAGGGCGCTGCGCGCGGCAATACCCTTGTGGCCGTGAACGATGCCGCCCTGGTGACCGATGTGTCCGAGCTCGAGTATCGTGAGCTGCTGGTGCCGATCGTGCGCGACGGCAGCGCGGTGGCTCCTCGCGAGAGCATCGAGGACGCGCGCGAGCGTTGTGCCTGGGCGCTCGATCATCTGGACGCCGCTTACAAGCGCTTCCTGTATCCGCAGACCTACGTGGTGGGCATGGAGCAGGGCCTGGCTCAGGTGCGCGATGAGCTCGTGCGCAAGAACATGGCCGCGGCTTCTGCCTTTCCCTGGGCTCACTAATGAACTTGGGCGGTAGGGGCGAATTGCGTTCCCTCGGCCGCCAGCACGCCGGTTCGCTGAACAGTTGATTGGTCTGACGTATGACGACTTCTTATAAAACGATGGTGGTAAAGATCGGCTCGTCCACGGTGGTGGGCGCCGACGGCAAGGTCAACCGCGCGTTTATCGGTGGCCTGGCCGATCAGGCCGCGGCCCTGCGCAGGCTCGGCTGGCGCTTGGTCGTGGTGAGCTCGGGTGCCATCGCGTGCGGTTATCCCGTGCTGGGCTTCGACCGCAAGCCGGTCGGTGACCTGCCGAGCCTGCAGGCATGCGCTTCGGCCGGCCAGTGCATCATCTCGTCGGCCTACGACGAGGAGTTCCATGCGCGTGACCTACTCACCTCGCTCGTGCTGCTCACGCGCCACGATACGGCGCGCCGTACGTCCTACCTGCACGCGCGCGACGCCCTGCTGCGCCTGGTGGAGCTGGGCGTGGTGCCGGTCGTCAACGAGAACGACACCGTTACCGTCGACGAGATCAAGTTCGGCGACAACGATACGCTCGCGGCCCTCGTGAGCTGCTTGGTTTCGGCGGACCTGTGCGTGACGCTCTCGGACATCGATGGCCTCTACACCGCTAATCCGCACGAGGACCCGACGGCCGAGTTTATCCCGGTCGTGCATAAGATCGATGCCAAGATCATTGCCTCGGCGGGCGATTCCTCGACCTCGGTGGGTACGGGCGGCATGATTACCAAGATTCGCGCGAGCCGCATTTTGATGACGGCCGGCATTCAGAGCGTTATCTGCTCGGGCGAGGAGCCCGATGCGCTCGTGCGTCTGGCCCGTGGCGAGGGCGTGGGAACCTTGTTCGATCCGCCGGCGGAGCGCCTGGACATTGCGCCCCGCAAGCTGTGGATCGCACTGGGTGACAAGGCACATGGCTCGGTAACGGTTGACGACGGTGCTGCGAAGGCACTGGTCAGCCGTGGCTCGTCCTTGCTCGCGGTGGGCATTCGCCAAGTCGATGGAGATTTTGCCGAGGGCGATGTGCTTGACGTGTGCGATCCGAGCGGTATGGTCGTCGCCCGCGGTATCGCCGAGTCTGATTCGGACGTGCTGGAGCTTGCAGCCGGACGTCGTCAGGACCAGATTGCCAGCAACCGTCTGCTGGCAGACCTGGCCGAGAAGCCCGCGATCCATAGGGACAACTTGATTGTATTTGCTTAGGCCTCGACGCCGGGCGCCTTCGATCTGCAATGCACGCAAGGCGAAATTACCATAGTAACTTTGCCCCGCCGCGCTCATGTCCGACCTGGTTGCCACGAAAACGGCCCATCTACTACGTTTAATGGGATATCGGTGACCACACCAAGAAATGCAAAAAGAAAACCGACGCTCCTATAAGTTGTCAAGAGGCAGTTTGCGGGAGCGCTCTCTCCAATTCGCACAGGAGCTCGTAATACCTCCTCTCCAGTTTCGTCGAC
>JAIIUG010000097.1:0-7202 GCA_022739635.1 Collinsella sp.
GACATCGTCACCGGTGCCGCTACGGTCATTCTGGCGATGGGCGCCGGCAAGAAGGCCGCCGCTTCCATCACCAAGAGCCTGCTGGGCGAGTAATCACCTACAGCACTAGCCGCCAAACGGCAAAGTCCCCGTCGAGCACACGCCCGGCGGGGACTTTTTCCATGCCGGCCGCCCAAACCACCACGATGGGGCAGGCACCTTTGTGGTGGTTTGGGACTTGCCCGGTCGTTTTGTCTCAATCTGTAACAGCTGGAGTCCGTTGAGCCCTGCAGTTGTTACAGATTGAGATATTGTGGCGGCCGGCCACGCTGCATCTCAATCTGTAACAGTTAGAGACCAAATATGCCGCCTGGTGTTACAGATCAAGACGTTGGGCTGACGGCCGAACGGTTCATCTAAATCTGTAACAGTTAGAGCCATTTTCGCTGGCTTGGTGTTACAGATCGAGACTATGCAAAAGCCGAGGATAGGCACTGCCGCCAAGGCCTTCCCCTCGGCATAAAACCAAAACCACCACAAAGGTGCCTGTCCCCCTTGTGGTGGTTTTGGTCGGCTAGCCTTCGAGCTGCGCCACTTTGTAGCGGTAGGCTGCGGCGATGACGTCTTTACAGCCCTCGCGGCCCAGCTTGGCGCGGTTGACGACGATGTCTTTACCGCTCGTCATCTTCCACTTTCCGGCGCTATAGCGCTTATAGAACGCCTCGCGCGCCTTCTGCTGCTGCTTGACCAGCTTGGCGCCCTTCTTTTTATTAAGTCCGCGCTTCTTGCGCACGATCTCGACGCGGTCCTCAAAGGGAGCGGTCACCAACACGGCAATGTGGTTGGGGTTGTTACGCAGCAGGTAATCGGACAGGCGGCCTTCGATAATACAGCTCTCGGTCTCGCCCAGGTCCAAAATCACCTGGCTCATCTTTTGGAACAACTTGTCCGAGTACGAACGCGCGTCGTAGCGGTCGGGCAGGAACGCCATGTTCTCCACGGCCAGACGCTCGTCGTAGGCGGCCATCTTGTCGAGCGACTCGCCCGCACGCAGCGACGCGCGCACCAGCAGCTCGTTATCGTACAGCGGAATCCCCAACTCGTTGGCGAGGATACGGCCAATCTCGTGGCCCTCGGCACCAAAGTCGCGCGCGATGGTAATGACCACAGGACTCTTCTTGTTCTCCAGATCGCTCATCGCGATTCCTTTCTAACAAATGAGAAATAGGCGATTCCTGATTCCCATTTTGTCACTTACGACCGTCCTGGTTTCCCAAGTGCGGCAGATTGCCCCGAAAGAGGAGCGCCGCGTACTAAATGTACGCAAGCGACGATTGAGGGGCAAGGTGCCGTGCTTGGGGAAGCAGGACTATGCGGCCACGATGCGGCGTTGATACGCCCTCACCAGCAGCGAGATACCAAAGTTGAGCACAAAGTACATCGCAAATACCAGGCCGTAGAGCATAAGCACCTGCGACAGGTCGATCGCATGGGCCATCACGACGTTTGCCGTGTACATGAGCTCGGCCACGTTAATGCCCGAAAGATACGAGCTGTCCTTGATGACGGTCGTGCACTGGCTAAACAGCGCCGGAATGATCGTCTTAAATGTCTGCGGCAGAATGATGTAGCGCATGGTGGCAAAGAAGCCAAAGCCCTGGCTCTGCGCTGCCTCAAACTGGCCGCGCGGAATCGAGTTGAGGCCGCCGCGCACAATCTCGGCCATAACAGCGCTGGTAAACAGCGTAAAGGCGATGGTCGAAATCACAATGTCCAAACCCTGCACCGTAAAGTAGATGAACAGGATCCACAGCAGGTTCGGCGTGCAACGGAACAGCTCGATATAGGCGCTCACCAAAATACGGAACGGGCGGGGCGCATAGCTTTTAACGAGCGCCAGCACCGTGCCAAAGATGAGCGAGAAAAAGATCGACAGCGCCGAGATCTCGATTGTCTTAACAAAGCCGCCCCAAATGTAGAGCAGGTTGGTCGCGTTGAAGATTTCCATGCGCTAGGCCTCCTCTACGTTGTCGAGCCCCAGCTCGGCCAGGCTCACACCGCGCGGACGCTCCTTGGAGCGGCGCTCGAGCCACTGCACCAGCATGGCGAGCGGAAAGCAGATGATGAAGTACATAAGGCAGCAGACGATGTATCCCTGCAGGTAACCGTACAGACTCACAAAGTTGTCGGAACGGTACATAAGGTCGCCGCCGGCCACAAGCGCCAGCACCGACGTGTTCTTGACCAGGTTGAGCGCCTGGTTACACAGCGGCGGCAGAATGATCTTGAACGTCTGGGGCAACACGATGTACCAGTATGCCTGCGCGCGGGTGAAGCCCTGGCTCTGGGCCGCCTCCATCTGACCGCGCGGAACCGCCTCGATACCGGTGCGGATGACCTCCGAAATGTAGGCCGCGTGATACAGACCCACACCCAAGAAGCCCAGCACGAACGGCGCGATGCGCACCGGCTGGTCGGCACCGGTTATGGCCTGCAAAAACTGCGGACCGGCCATGTACATAAAGAGCACCTGAACGGGCAACGGGGTGTTCTGGTAAAACTCGACGTACACGCGGCTTATGGCGCGCAGCACGCGCGAGCGAGTGGTAGAGAACACGCCCAGCAGCGTGCCCAGCACCAGCGACAGCAGCAGACCGGCAACAACCACTTGCAGCGTCACGCCAAAGCCCTCCCAGAAGGGCCCCATGTTTTGAAATGTCGTCGACCAACGGTCGGCGTCAAATAATCCTTCGAGCATTTGATTCCTTCCTTGGACGATGCGCCTATACAAGACCCCAGGTCTTGACCTCTTGGTCGAGCCAGCCATCGGCCAGGCGATCGCAAATCACCTGATCGACCACGGCCGAAAGGTCGCAGCCCTTCTTGGTCGCCACGCCGTAGCCCTGCTCGCCAAACTTGACCTCGGGCTGCAGCAGCTCAACGGTCTCGTTCATGTAGCCGGCCAGCGTGGAGCGGTCCATGGCAAAGACGTCGATATTGCCGGCGTCGAGCGAGCTCTTGATGATGGGGTAGCCGCTAAAGGCCCTAAACTCTGGCTTGCAGCTAAAGCCGTTGTCCTTGATCATCTGCTCGATCAGGCCCTGCGTGGTGGCGCCCTGGCTCACGCCAATGACCTTGCCATCCAGATCCTCAATCGAGGTAAAGCCCGAACGCTTCTTGACCATGAGTCCCACGTAGTCGGTGCGGTACGGCGTCGAGAAATCCCAGCTCTTCTTGCGCTCGTCGGTGATGGTGTAGGTCGCCGCGACCACGTCAAGTTGGCCGTTATCGATCAGCGGGCCGCGCGTCTTGGGCGTTACGTCGGTAAACTCGACAAGCTCCTGGGCGCGGGCCTCCTTGTAGCTCACGCCAAAGACGGCAGCGGCGATCTGGTAGCACAAATCGACTTCCATGCCCTCAAAGCGGCCCTTGGCGGTGTCGTAATAACCGTAGCCGGGAACGTCCTTCTTAACGCCGGCATTCAGATGGCCACGCGACTTGATGGCCGCAAGCTTGGACCCCTTGTCGGAGCCCTCGCCGCTGGTAGAGTTGCCGCAACCGGTAAGCGCGGTCCCCGTCAGCACGAGCATCCCGGCGCCCGCCAGCTGCAAAAAGTGACGGCGCGACACGGCCGCCCTCGTCATATCCGTCATGTCCATCACCGCGCCTAGTGCAGAATCTTGGACAGGAACTCGCGGCAGCGCGGGTTCTCGGGGTTATCGAAGAAGTGCTCGGGCGTTCCCTCCTCCAGGATGCGACCGTCCTCCATAAAGATCACGCGGTCGGCCACCTGGCGCGCAAAGCCCATCTCGTGCGTCACGCAGATCATGGTGATGTCCTCCTGCGCGAGCTCAATCATGACGTCGAGTACCTCCTGCACCATCTCGGGGTCGAGCGCCGAGGTCGGCTCGTCAAACAGGATGATGGGCTGTTTGGTGCACAGGGCACGGGCGATGGCAATGCGCTGCTGCTGACCGCCCGAGAGGTTCTGCGGATACTCGCCGGCCTTATGCGCCATGCCAACGCGCTTGAGCGCGGCGATGGCGATCTCGGTCGCCTCCTCCTTGCTCTTCTTTTGCAGCTTGATGGGCGCGAGCGTCAGGTTGCCGAGCACCGTCATGTTGGGATACAGGTTGAACTGCTGAAACACCATGGAACTATACTTGCGGGCCATCTCCAGGTGGTTCTTTTTGGTGAGCGGCGTACCGTCGATAATGACCTCGCCCGACGTAGGCTCCTCAAGATAATCGACGCAACGGATGAGTGTCGACTTACCCGAACCGGAGGGCCCGATCATTACGAGCTTCTCGCCGCGCTTGACGGTGAGGTTGATATCTTTGAGCACATGCAGGTCGCCAAAGTACTTGTTGAGATGCTTGATCTCGATCATGTCTGCCATGAATGTCCCTTCCCTGCGTTAATACGAATTGCACTATTGTACGGAAAGAACGACATTTCCGCAGCCCACACTGCATTCCCGTAAAGAACCCGCAACCTTCCACCCACTCATTGGAGACAGACTTAAATGAGTACCCGGGAAGTGGGCACTCATTTAAGTCTGTCCCCAATGAGTGCCCTTCAGCTGCCATCAAAAAAGGGGCGCGACCTCGTGGTCAGCGCCCCTCACTATCAGCTATGTGTCGATCGGCCCCTACGCGAGTTTGGCTCCGACGATCTTGGCCGCGGCCGGCTTATCGAAGTTGCCGCCAGTGGCCTTGCCGAGTGCACCCATAACCTGGCCCATCTGCTTCTTGGACGTGGCGCCCAGCTCGGCGATGACCTGCTCGATCAGAGCCTCGAGCTCCTCGCCCGAAACCTGCGCGGGCAGCAGGCTCTCCAGAATCTTGACCTGCTCGGTCAGGTTGTCGGTACGCTCCTGGTCGGTGCCGGCCTTGATGGACATCTCCAGCGTCTCGCTCGTCTGCTTGATCAGACGCTTGATCATACTGTTGACGTCTTCCTCGGTCACATCGCGGCGCTCGTTAACCTCGATATTCTTCACCTCGGCCTTAACCTGGCGAATGATGGACAGGCGAACCTTGTCCTTGGCCTTCATGGCCGCGACCATTTCCTTCTGCAGCTCTTCGTTGGTCATCTGCAAATCCTCTCTAATAGCGTGGGCGGCACTCGCGCGAGTACCGCCCCATGATTACTCAGTCGTCGACGAATCGTCGGTCGAACTCTTGGTGACGCCCTTCAGGCTCACGTTATATGGGACGTCCTTGGGCATGGGGTTAACGGTGATGTCAGCGTCCTTCTTGTACTGCTCCAGCCACTCGCTGTACGCAGTGCTCTCTGCCTGCGTCTTCACCACGTTGGAGACGTACTTTTTGATGGCCTTGGGCACCTGGTTGATGTCATCAACCTGATTATCGACATGGAAGTAGTCGGTGCACTTGATGATGTGGTAGCCATAGGTCGACTCGACGACTTCGCTCACGTCGCCCTTGTTGAGCCCCTCGAGCGCCGTCTGGTAGCTGTCGACAAAGGTGGTGAGCTTATCCCAGCCCACATCGCCCTTCTTCTCCTTGGAACCGGTGTCCTCGGAGTACTGCTCAACGGCGTCCTCAAAGCTCAGCTCGCCGGAGTTGATCTTGTCCAGGCACTCCTGCGCCTTGGCCTTGGCGGCAGCCTTGTCCTCGTCGGAAGCGTCGGAATCGACCTTAATCAGGATATTCGACGAACGGCGGGCATCATTGTAGTTCGACAGGTTCTCGTTAATGTAATCGACGATCTCGCTGTCCTTAGGCTTGCTGGTGGGCGCCACGGCATCTTTCAGCTTTTGCTGTGCCAGGCTCTCCTTGAGCGAATCCTTGTAAGTGTCCTCGGTGTAGCCGTAGGTCTTAAGGGTCTTCTTAAAGGTCTTGGCGCCGCCCGCGCTCTTGCACGCGTCCTTCCAAGCCTTCTCGACCTCCTCGTCCGACACCGTCACGCCGTTTTCCTTCTGCGCCTGCTGAAGCAGAATCTGCTGCGCGTAGGAATCGATGAGCTGCTTGCGGTACTTCTTGGGCGTGAGGTCGTTGTCGACCAGATACTGCGCCCACTCCTTGTCCTTGGTGTAGCCGTAGGACGTGCGCATGCTCATGATCTGCTTGGTCACGGTGTCCTCGGTGAGGTTGGTGCCGTTGATAGTAGCAGCAACACCGCCGGTCAGCTTGTAGCCCGAGGTGTCCTCGGTCTGCGACATGAGGCCCGAGCACGCCATGGCCGAGACGGAAAGGAGCATTGCCAGCACGCCAATAACCACCAGGACAATCTTGACGGTCTTGGACACGCGGGTCTTGCGCGCCTTTTTACGAGAGCTCGACGCGGCGCGAGCCTGCTGCTCGGGCGTCGGCGCGGCCTCGGGGTTCTTTTTCTTGTTTGCCATAGTCGGCCTTTCGCGTAACGAATCGAACAAACGCCATTGTGTCACAACGCAGCCCCCGCCACACGCCTGGTGCATGGGGGACAGGTTAATCTGCACCATTTTGGTGCAAAGGGGACAGCTCTGGCAGTTGGCACTTAGGGACGTTCCTTTTCTGTCGGCAGTTAGGGACAGTCCCCAAGTGCCGGCTTTAAAAGTGGCGGCGGATGGCGTCGACCATGCCCTGGGGCGTGGTCTGGCCGAGCACATCGGCTGCGGCATCGGCGTCCATAAAGATATTCATGAGCGCCTGCAGGGCCTCGACCTGACCGCCCGGCTCGGCAATACCCAAATTGATGACAATCTGCGCCGGCACCGGAGCGCCCATGCCAGCCATAGCGTTAAATGTCACGGGCGCGGCGGGCTTCACCACCGCGATATAGGGCTTGGCCACAAACCCCGGATCGGTATGCGGAATGGCAATGTTTGCTGCCGGCATGGCAAGACCCGTGGGATAGACATCCTCGCGCGTGCGAACGGCGTCGAGCCAACCGGACGCAATGTAGCCGCGCGGGGCAAGCTCGTCCTCAAGCCGCGCGAACACCTCGGCAGGCGTCGCGCACTCCCAATTAAAAAACACCAGCTCAGGCGTAAACAGCGCTTCGTTATCCGCCATTCCGTCCTCCAAAGTTGCATGAGAGCCATAATGATCAATATGATAGCGAATCGAAACGGGCAAGATCAGTTGAGGATTCCAATCAGCTCGAGAGCACGCGCAGGCCTTGATTATCAACTTCATCCGAACACCTCCCACATTCATCCGAACATGTTCGGATGAATGTGGGAATCCGATACCCTGAGGGCCGGATCGGCCGGC
>JAIIUG010000009.1:0-40337 GCA_022739635.1 Collinsella sp.
AATGATTCCAGCTTTCTGTAAAGTGCAACGGCTTGAATCGAGGGGTCAGCATCCCCCTACGAAACACGCAGTTCGATAGGATACGTGGCGTTAGCTGTGCCGTCAACAGACCACGCCGCCGGGCGTATCCCAAAATTGGCACATTTCCGCAAAGCCTACACAAAAGGAATCCCCTCCTGTGCGCGGGGGGCGGATTCCCGGGCCGGGCGGCGCAGGGGTTAAGTTTGCTGCTCTACAGTCCTGGCTCGCACGGAGGCCACATTAAGTGGCCTCCGGCTCGTGCGGAACTCGCGACAAACTTAACCCCTGCGCCGCCCGGCCCGGGAATCCGACGTGCTCGTCGGGGCAACGTTACCTGCCAAAAAGGGACAGGTTTATTTTGGTCGGTTTTATCTGGGGAAACGTCGCGCTCCAACGGTGATCTGCTCTCACCTGTCGCATGGAAATCGGCGGCGCTTTCGGAAGTATGCGGCAAATTCTGGACCCGCCGAGCGCACCGGGGTTTTGCGATAATAAACCCGCAGGTAGAGCGCTTGAGCATATACGGTGTGGTCGACCCATCAAGATTTTGCCGCATACTTCAGGAATGCAGGCGAATATCGTGCGGTCTAACCGCCCATTTACCGCAAAGAAGGCCGCTTCCCCTAGTAGAAAGCGGCCCCAAATCTTACGAATAGACGATGGTAAAGGGTTCCGACGTTTCGGCGCCCCCTGTTGAAGTGCAGCGTGTGCCTTCGAGCGTTACTGAAACCACTTGGTCGACATCAATCAACTTCGTTGGCACCCAAATGTTCTCTCCGCTATTGCGCCCATAAGAAAAATATAAGTTGAACACCCCTGCGTCGTCATCTTCGATAATCTGCTCCGATCCATCCTTGTAGCTGACGGTCAGCTTATTATCAACTGCTTCATAGCCCAAATCATCGATGTGCGTCTGGATGGAAAACGGGCTAATCTCAAGAGGCGAGTCACCGGAGCGGAGTTCCTTTGTATCGACGTACGCTCCAATATTGAACTCGGGTGTCGACGCCTCAAACCGCCTCGCACTCTCACCTTCACCCTCGGTCCAATGGATATTCCAGGTGACAGCATGTTGCAAATCTCGCTCGCGATCCATAGCGGCAAAGTACATCGTGCCATTAATGACAGTATCGCTTGATGTGTCCTTATCAATTGTGCTGCGTGTGTCAGGCCATTCCTCGCCGAACTTCATATCGGGCGTGCCGATGCCCTGCTCTTCTTCACCATAGAGAACAAGTTCGCCAATCTCTGCTGCTGGCTTGTAGTAGTTAACTCCATTTGGATTGGACAACGTAAACGTCACGGCTCCGCAGCCGTTTTGGTCGATTGCCATCTCATGGATATCAAGCGTATAGCCGTTGCCCTCGACGGACAGATTAACCTCCTGGACTGCGCCTTCCAGGCTTTGGGGCGCGATGCCATCGCCAAACTCTCTGGTGTAGGTATATTTAGTTCCCGATGAGCCGCCGTTGGTCCAGGTAATGGAATCCCCGTTGCCGTGGTTTCCCCAGGCAGAGGCAAAATAGCTGGAATTGACGACGGCGTAGGCGACCCCTCCGGTCGCCAGCACTCCGGCAAGGCATCCGATCACGGCAACATACAGAGGCTTCGCGTGACCCTTTCGGCGAAGCGGCTCACCAGCAGCGGCATAAAGAACACGGTCAGCAAGATCGCTATCGGCTTGGACGGACTCGAAGGCCTGCTTGATTTGATTGGATTTCACGGTCGCCCTCCTCTAGGATGAACTTGAGCTTCGATCTGCCGCGAGCCAAACGCGTTCGAACAGTCGCGGCTGGCACATGCAATAACTCGGCAATCTCTGAGGTCGAAAAGCCCAGATAGTAATAGAGCATGATGGGAACACGGAATCGTTCCGGAAGTCGCATAACGTCTGACAGGACCGCCTTGGTCTCCTCCTGCGCCGTCGAAAGCGAATCGGCCAGGTTCTCAATATCCTCCACACGCCTCCATGGCTTTCGAAAGAGAGATTTGCATTCATTGATCGTGAC
Source organism: Collinsella sp. (assembly GCA_022739635.1). Lineage (GTDB taxonomy): Bacteria > Actinomycetota > Coriobacteriia > Coriobacteriales > Coriobacteriaceae > Collinsella. Next base: position 2,031 of record JAIIUG010000009.1, read on the forward strand.
CCGGATAAGCCATCGACGAAGATGTTCCCAGCTTTCAAATTGCGCATCGCTTTTGAGTAACTTCAGAAAGACGTCTTGAGCGACATCGTCGGCATCGGCACGATCGCGCAGATACGTCAATGCGATTCGAAACACGACATCCCTGTGATCTTCGACCGCCTGTCTAAAAGCTTGTTCTTCCATAATCACCTCCCGGTGACGGTAATGATTCTTGCTGAGGCCCTCACCATAGATACGCTTTTACCGAACGAAATGTTTCAAATTCAAGCAGGAATAACCTACCAAAATAAACCTGTCCCTTATTGGCAAGGGATCAACGGAACGCAACAGGTTGAGCATACGTAAGCGAGCGGTCCCCAGAGCGTACAAGGTGGCATGAAAAAGGCAGGGCATTGACCTTTTGGTCATGCCCTGCCTTTTGAATGACAGATTGTAGTTCTGGGGGGCCGCGCAGCGACGGAGGTCGCCGCCGTTCGTTAGAACGGCGGAACTAATTACTCCTCGTCGTTGTCCTTGGCCTCTTCGGCGTCGTCGGTGTCTACGAGCTGGTTGAGTAGCTCGTCGAGGGAAGCCATGTCCTCGTTGATGGCACCGTTGGCGGGAGCCTTCTTGTCGTCGATCGGGGCGCCCAGGAGCTCCTCGTCGGCGTCGGCGTGATGCGTCGGCGTGGCGGAGGTGCCCAGCAGGATGTCGTCCGGACCGTCGGGGCTAAAGACCATCTGCAGCAGCTGCGAGAGGTCTTCCTCGTCGGCAACGTCATCGTTGTTCTCGAGGATGTAGAGTAGGTCGTGGGCCTCGAGGCCGTCACGGAGCTCCTCGATCGCCTTGGCACCGATGCCATCGATGCGCAGCAGATCCTCCTCGGACTTGCCGACCAGGTCGCCGACCGTCTCGATGCCGACCTCGCTGAACTTGTTGGTCCAGCGCTGCGACACGCCCAGGTCGTCGAACAGGTACAGGCGAGCCTTCTCGGCGGAGATGGTGTGGCCGTTGCGGGTGAACGAACCGTCAGCACCGCCGAACTCGTCGTAGCCGGCCCAGTCGAGCTGCTGCGGGAGCTGCTCGTCCAGGTCCTTGAGCTCCACAGGAGCCCACTCGGGCAGCGACTTGGCGTTGGGCGAAGCCGGGCCGTCGATGTCAACATAGCCGTCGGCCGTGCGATACGTCAACTTGGCGTTGGCGTACGGCTTGAGGCCAGTACCAGCCGGGATCTTCTTACCGACGATGACGTTGGACTTAAGGTCGAGCAGGTGGTCGACCTTGCCCTCAATAGCAGCCTCGGTAAGGACGCCGGCGGTACGGATGAACGAAGCGCTCGACAGCCAGGAGTCGATGTTGGACGCGACCTTGAGCGTACCCAGGATGACGGGCTCGGCCACGGGAGCCTGACCGCCCAGACGGGCAACGCGCTCGACCTCATCGGCAAACTCGTAGCGGTCGACGTACTGACCAAGCAGGTACTTGGAGTCACCGGGGTTGGTGATCTGAACGCGACGCAGCATCTGACGTGCGAGCACCTCGATGTGCTTGTCGTTCAGGTCGACGCCCTGGCTGGTGTAGACGTCCTTGACGCTCTCGACGAAGGTGTGCATCGTCGACTCGATGTCGGTCAGCTTGCGCAGGTTGCGGAAGTTGACGAAGCCCTTGGTGATCTGGTCGCCGGCGCGAACCTCGCAGCCATCCTCGATCTCGGGCATAAAGCGCACCGATGCGGGGACGCGGCGCTCGTCGAGGACACGGGTGTGATCCTCGGAGTCGGTGAGCGTCAGCACGTACTCGGACTTCTCGGGCTTAATCGAGAGGTGACCGGAGTACGGAGCCAGCTCGGCCTCGCGACCCAGAATCTTCTCGTTGACGTTGCCGACGATATCGAACATACGGCTGACCGTAGGCAGACCCTGCGTAATATCGTCGACGCCAGCGACGCCGCCGGAGTGAATGGTACGCATCGTAAGCTGCGTACCGGGCTCGCCGATGGACTGGGCGGCAATAATGCCGACCGCGGTACCGATGGCGACCGGACGACGGGTGGAAAGATCCCAGCCGTAGCACTTCTGGCACACGCCGTACTTGGAGCGGCAGGTGAGCAGCGCGCGGAGCTTGACCTTCTTGAGGCCGGCATCAACCATCTTCTGGATGTCGGCGACCTTCTCGATGTAGCCGTCCTGCTCAAAGAGCACGGTGCCATCGGGGGCCACGACGTCCTCAATGAAGCAACGGCCAACAAGGTCGGTGTTGAGGTCGGTGGTGCCGGGGATGATGAGGTTGTAGGTGACGCCCTCGTGCGTACCGCAGTCCTCCTCGCGGACGATGACGTCCTGGGCCACGTCGACCAGACGACGGGTCAGGTAACCAGAGTCCGACGTGTGGGATGCGGTATCGACCAGGCCCTTACGGGCGCCGTAGGTCGAAATGAAGTACTCGAGCGGCAGCAGGCCCTCGCGGAAGTTCGCCTTAATGGGAAGGTCGATCGTCTCGCCGGACATGTCTGCCATCAGGCCACGCATGCCGCCGAGCTGACGCAGCTGGGTCTTAGAACCACGGGCGCCGGAGTCGGCCATCATGTACAGCGGGTTCTCCTCGTCGAACATGTCGAGCATGAGCGCTGCAACCTTATCGGTACAAGCGGTCCACTCGTTAACGACTTCGATGTGGCGCTCCGTCTCGTTGATGAAGCCCTCCTCGAAGTACTCGTTGATCTGGTCGACGTTGGCCTGAGCGCGGTCGAGCAGCTCCTGCTTCTCGGCAGGGATGAGAGCGTCCCACACCGAGATGGTGAGGCCGGCGCGGGTAGCGTAGTGGAAGCCGGAGTACTTGATGGCGTCGAGGATCGGGCCGACCTTGGCCTCGGGGTAACGATCGCAGCAGTCCGCAACCAGCTTGGCCACGTCGCCCTTGACCATCTTGTAGTTCATGAACTCGTAGTCTTCGGGCAGGCACTGACGGTTGAAGATGATGCGGCCGATAGAGGTCTCGAAGCGCGCGGTCTTGTTGCCGGTGACGTCGTAGTCGACAAACTCGTTCTTGCCGTTCTTGACGCGGAAGATACGGGTGCCGTCCTCGTTGATGACATTGGCGTTCTCGGCGGACACGCGGACCTGAATCTTGGCCTGCATGTCGACCTCGGAGCGGCAGTCATAGGCGTGCAGCGCGTCGTCGAAGCTCGAGAACACGTGGTTCTCGCCCGGCAGACCGTCGCGGACCTGGGTCAGGTAGTACACACCGATGATCATGTCCTGCGAGGGGATGTTGACCGGCTTGCCGGATGCCGGCGAGCGCAGGTTGTTCGCAGAGAGCATGAGCACGCGAGCCTCGGCCTGAGCCTGGCTGGACAGCGGCACGTGGACAGACATCTGGTCGCCGTCGAAGTCGGCGTTGAAGGGCGAGCAGACCAGCGGGTGCAGGTGGATAGCCTTGCCCTCGACCAGAACCGGCTCAAAGGCCTGGATGGACAGACGGTGCAGGGTCGGTGCACGGTTGAGCAGCACGACGCGGCCGTCGATGACCTCTTCGAGGATGTCCCACACAAAGGTGGCACCACGGTCGATAGCGCGCTTGGCGCCCTTGATGTTCTCGACCTTGCCGAGCTCGACCAGGCGCTTCATGACGAAGGGCTTGAAGAGCTCCAGCGCCATGGTCTTGGGCAGACCGCACTGGTGCAGCAGCAGCTTGGGGTCGGTAACGATAACCGAACGGCCGGAGTAGTCGACACGCTTACCCAGCAGGTTCTGACGGAAACGACCCTGCTTGCCCTTGAGGGCCTCGGCGAGCGACTTGAGCGGGCGACCGCCACGGCCAGAGACCGGGCGACCACGACGGCCGTTGTCGAACAGGGCGTCCACGGACTCCTGGAGCATGCGCTTCTCGTTGTTCACGATGATCGCAGGGGCGTCCAGGTCGAGCAGGCGCTTGAGTCGGTTGTTACGGTTGATCACGCGACGGTACAGGTCGTTGAGGTCGGACGCGGCGAAGCGGCCGCCGTCGAGCTGGACCATCGGGCGCAGATCGGGCGGAATGACCGGGATAACGTCCAGGATCATGTTCGCGGGGCTGTTGCCACCCTTCAGGAAGGCGTCAACGACCTCGAGGCGCTTGACGGCCTTCTCGCGCTTCTGCTTCTGGGAGTCCTCGTCGGCGATGATGGCCTTGAGCTTCTCGGCCTCGGAGGGGAGGTCGATGGCAGCGAGCAGGTCGCGGACGGCCTCGGCACCCATGCCACCCTTGAAGTACATGGAGTAGTAGCGGGTCATCTCGCGGAACAGCGGCTCATCGGAGATGAGGTCGCGCTCGGTGAGCTTCATGAAGGCGTTGAAGGCGTCCGTGCGGAGCTGCTTCTCGTCCTTGCACTCTTCCTCGATGTCGACGATGCCGGAGGCGATCTCCTCGGGGGTCAGCGGCTCCTCGTCGGAGAACTCGTCAAAGTTCTCGGAGTCGCCCTGCTCCTTGAGGGACTCGATCTGGCGGGCGCACTCGGCATCGATCTCTTCCAGATCGGCGGCGAGCTCCTCGCGCAGGTCGTCGGCATCGGCCTCGCGGGCCTCATAGTCAACCTCGGTGATGATGTAGCTGGCAAAGTACAGAACCTTCTCGAGGTCCTTGGACTTGATGTCGAGCATACGGCTCATCGGGAAGCTCGTGGGGCTCTTGAAGTACCAGATGTGGGACACGGGAGCGGCGAGCTCGATGTGGCCCATGCGGTCGCGACGCACCTTGGCCGAGGTGACCTCGACGCCGCAGCGCTCGCAGACGATGCCCTTAAAGCGGATGCCCTTGTACTTGCCGCAGGAGCACTCCCAGTCCTTGGCGGGACCGAAGATCTTCTCGCAGAACAGGCCGTCCTTCTCGGGCTTGAGGGTACGGTAATTGATGGTCTCCGGCTTCTTGACCTCACCGTGCGACCAGGAACGGATCTGGTCGGCGGAGGCAAGGGAGATCTTTACCGAGTCAAAATCAGTAGCTTCGAAATCTGCCACAGTCAACTACTCCTTATCAGTGGTCGTGGCGGCGACAGCCTCGGGTGCCTCGGCGGTCTCGGCATCCTCGGCCTCGACGTCGGCGTCAACGCCGGCGAGCGCAGCCAGGTCGTCGAGAGCGGAGGTCTCCTCGGCGGTCACAGGGGCGGAGGCGTCCTCGTCGGTATCGTGCATGGGCTCGATGTCCAGTGCGAGAGAGCGGATCTCCTTGACGAGAACCTTGAAGGACTCGGGGATACCCGGGACAGGAACGTTCTCGCCCTTGACGATGGACTCGTAGGTCTTGACGCGGCCCACGGTATCGTCGGACTTGACGGTCAGGATCTCCTGCAGGACGTTGGAAGCACCGTATGCGTACAGTGCCCAAACTTCCATCTCGCCGAAGCGCTGGCCGCCGAACTGGGCCTTGCCGCCCAGAGGCTGCTGGGTAACCAGACTGTAAGGGCCGGTCGAACGGGCGTGGATCTTGTCGTCGACCATGTGGCCGAGCTTGAGGATGTAGGACGTACCCACGGTAATGGGCTCGCGGAACTCCTCGCCGGTGCGTCCGTCGAACAGACGGGTCTTGCCGCGCTCGTCAAGCTGGGTGACGAACTCGGGGCGCATGTGATCGCCAAAGGCAGCGGTGGCCTTGTTGAGCATGTTCTTGTTGGCACGACGGATGACCTCGGCGATCTCGTCCTCCTTGGCGCCGTCGAAGACGGGCGTGGCGGTGAAGAACGGACCGGGGACGTACTTGTCGGAGTCGGCCTGCTCGGTATCCCAACCGCAGGCAGCAGCCCAGCCAAGGTGGCACTCGAGCAGCTGGCCGACGTTCATACGCGAAGGAACGCCCAGCGGGTTGAGGATAACATCGATCGGGGTACCGTCAGCCATGTAGGGCATGTCCTCGACCGGCAGAACGTTACAGATAACACCCTTGTTGCCGTGGCGGCCGGCGATCTTATCGCCCTGCTGGATCTTACGACGCTGGGCGACGTAGACGCGCACCTGCTCGTTGACGCCGGGGGCCAGGTCGTCACCGTTCTCGCGGCTAAAGCGGACGACATCGATGACGCGGCCGTAAGCGCCGTGAGGCATCTTAAGGGAAGTGTCGCGAACGTCGTGAGCCTTGGCACCGAAGATGGCGCGCAGCAGGCGCTCCTCGGCGGTCAGAGCGCTCTCGCCCTTAGGCGTGACCTTGCCGACCAGGATGTCGCCAGGGCCGACCTCGGCGCCGATGCGGATGATACCGTCCTCGTCGAGGTTGGCAAGCATGTCCTCGGAGAGGTTCGGGATCTCGCGGGTGATCTCCTCGGGGCCGAGCTTGGTGTCGCGGGCGTCGATCTCGTGACGGGTGATGTTGATGGTCGTCAGCAGGTCCTCGGCCACCAGGCGCTCGGACACGACGATACCGTCCTCGTAGTTAAAGCCCTCCCACGGCATGTAGGCCACGGTGAGGTTCTGGCCCAGTGCGAGCTCGCCGTGATCGGTCGAAGGACCGTCAGCCAGAGGCTCGCCCTGCTCAACGGTGTCACCGACGCGCACGAGCGGACGGTGGTTGATGCAGGTGGACTGGTTGGAGCGCTGGTACTTGGCCAGGTGATACTCGTCCATGCCGCCGGCATGCTTGACGATGATCTTGGCGGCGTCGGCAAAGATGACCTCGCCGGCGTTCTTGGCCAGGGTGACCTCGCCGGAGTCCAGAGCGGCGCGGCGCTCCATGCCGGTACCGACATAGGGAGCGGCGGGGTGAACCAGCGGCACGGCCTGACGCTGCATGTTAGCGCCCATCAGCGTACGCTTGGCGTCGTCGTGCTCAAGGAACGGGATCAGCGTGGCTGCGACGGAGAGCATCTGACGCGGCGAGACGTCCATGTAGTCGACGTCCTCGACGGGCACGTCGGCGGGAGCGCCGAAGGAGCCGTCGAAGTCGCGGGTACGGGCGATCACGGTGTGCGGACGGACGATCTTGCCCTCGGCATCAGTCGTGATGAACTCGTTGGTCTTGGGATCGAGTGGCGTGTTGGCCGGCGCGATGACGTGCTTCTCTTCCTCGTCAGCGGTCATCCAGTCGATCTGGTCGGTGGCAACGCCGTTCTCAACGCGGCGGAACGGAGCCTCAATGAAGCCGTACTCGTTGACGCGGGCGTAGAGAGCGAGCGAGCCGATCAGGCCGATGTTGGGGCCTTCGGGGGTCTCGATCGGGCACATGCGGCTGTAGTGCGAATTGTGAACGTCGCGGACGGCCGTCGGCACGTTGGTGCGGCGGCTGGAGCCGGACTTGTGGCCGGCAAGACCACCAGGGCCGAGTGCGGACAGACGGCGCTTGTGGGTCAGACCGGTCAGGGGGTTCGCCTGGTCCATGAACTGCGAGAGCTGCGAGGAACCGAAGAACTCCTTGATGGAGGCCACGATCGGGCGGATGTTGATGAGCGACTGCGGGGTGATCTCGTCGATGTCCTGGGAGCTCATGCGCTCACGGACGACGCGCTCCATACGGCTCATGCCGATACGGAACTGGTTGGCGACAAGCTCGCCGACGGTGCGGATACGACGGTTGCCAAAGTGGTCGATGTCGTCGACCTTGAAGCCCTGCTCGCCGGCAGCGAGGGACAGCAGGTAGCGCAGCGTCGCGACGATATCCTCGTCGGTAAGCACCGTGACCTCTTCCTCGGTGGTGAGGTTGAGCTTCTTGTTGACCTTGTAACGACCGACGCGGGCCAGATCGTAGCGCTGCGGGTTAAAGAGCAGACCCTCGAGCAGGCTGCGGGAAGCGTCCACGGTGGGAGGCTCGCCCGGGCGCAGGCGACGGTAAATCTCGATGAGGGCGTCCTCGCGGGTAAGGGCGGTATCGCGCTCGAGGGTGCGCTTGATCACATCGGAGTTGCCGAGCAGCTCGATGATGTCGTCGTTGGTGACGGCGATGCCAAGGGCGCGCAGGAACATCGTGGCGCTCTGCTTGCGCTTACGGTCGATGGAGACCATGAGCTGGTCGCGCTTGTCGACCTCAAACTCAAGCCAGGCACCGCGGGACGGGATGATCTGGGCCTTGTAGATCTGCTTGCCCGAATCCATCTCGGAGCTGTAGTACACGCCCGGGGAGCGGACGAGCTGCGAGACGACGATACGCTCGGTACCGTTGATGATGAAGGTGCCCTGATCGGTCATCATGGGGAAGTCGCCCATGAAGACGAGCTGCTCCTTGATCTCGCCGGTCTCCTTGTTGGTGAGACGGACGTCGGTCAGAAGCGGAGCCTGATAGGTCATATCCTTCTCGCGGCACTCCTCGACGGTGTGCGCGGGGTCGCCGAACTGATGCTCGCCGAAGGTAACCTCGAGAACATGGTTCTGGCTCTGGATGGGGCTGGATTCCTTGAACGCCTCACGAAGGCCCTCGTCCTTAAAACGCTCAAAGGATTCCCTTTGAACAGAGATAAGGTTGGGGAGCTCCATGGCCTCCGGGATTTTCCCGAAGCTGACGCGCTTGCGCTCAGTGGCAGTGTATGCGTAGGTCACCAGGTTTTTCCTCCTTCACGGAAATGCTCGGTGGGTTGGCGAGGCATAGCTTCGCCAGTTATCGCAACCTAATAGTTTATCAGGTACCGACCGTTGGGCAAGAAAAGCCTTGACGCGATTGAGTTTTTGGAGTAGCAAAGTTTTTCGATAGAAAAGGTGCAGGTAGATAGGTATGTATCGAACACCTGTTCATATATTTTCTGTGAACAGCGCCGTTGATGCGCGCCGCTGAATGGCGGAATGGCGGCGAGGATTGATCAGGCGGAAACTGCGTCCCGTTTTGAGGCCCCAAACTGGGACACAGCTTCCGGTTGAGCACTGTTCGGGAAAGCATATCCCGTTCTGAGCCGATATTCTGGGTCGCACTTTCCACTAGGGGCCTCAGCCGGAAAGCGCGTCCCAGAATTCGACCAAATTGTGGGCCGCACTTTCCGGGGCTAAGCTGTAGCTCGCAAAAAAAACGGGTGCAGACCGAAGTCCGCACCCGTAAATGTCGATGACCGAAGGCTTACTTGCGCATCAAGCCGCCGCGCTCGTCGATGGCGTCCCAGAAGGCGCTGGCAAAGCGAGGATCGCTTGCAGCCATGAGGGCGTTGGTGGCCATCCAGCCAGACGGGGTGCCGGTGTCGTAGCCCGAAAGCGGGTCGATGACGACAGCGTACATGGCCTCACGATCGAGCGAACGTGCCATGGCGTCGGTAAGCTGGATCTCGCCGCCCTTGCCAGCCTGCTGATCGGCGAGCAGGTCCATGACCAGCGGGCTCAGCAGGTAACGGCCGACGATGTACAGGTTGGACGGAGCCGCCTCGGGAGCAGGCTTCTCGACCAGACCGCCGATGCGCCAGACAGCGCCCGGCTCGGCATCGGCAACGCCCTCGGCGCCCTCGAGCGAACCGACGCGCTCGCCGGCGATAACGCCATAGCGGCTGACTTCCTCGGGCGAGCAAGCAGCGACGGCGATAACCGAAGCGCCACCGTGCTCCTTGGAAACGGCGAGCATCTTGTCGCAGATGTCGCGGTTAGGCACAACGTAGTCGCCCAGAAGAACCAGGAAGTTCTCCCCTGCCACGGCGTCGGCAGCAGAGCGGATAGCATGGCCGAGGCCCTTGGGCTCGTACTGATAACGGAAGTCGACCGGCATACCGCCAGCGTGGGCGACGGCATCGGCATAGGCGTTCTTGCCGCGCTCGCGCAGCAGGTTCTCGAGCGAACGGTCGGGCTGGAAGTAGTTCAGCAGCTCGGGCTTACCGGGAGAAGTAACGATGATGGCGTCGTCGACCTCCTCGGGGTCGAGTGCCTCCTCGACGACATACTGAATGACCGGCTTGTCGAGCACCGGCAGCATCTCTTTGGGCGTGCACTTAGTGCCAGGCAGAAAACGCGTGCCAAGACCGGCGGCGGGGATGATTGCCTTCATGTTATTCAAGGATCCTTTCGCAGGCGCAAAATGCGCCCTATGCGTGCGGCACAGCGGCCGCAGACCAAATTGCGATACCGAAGTATCTTACCGCCGAAGACATACGTCACCGTAAGGCAAACGCAATTCTTCAGCAGGTCAACGCAAATTATTGCTCGAATGGTGCAATTTTACGCCTCAGCGGTAACGGGATTGGCACGGCGAAGACAACGGTGTTCTGCGTGCCGAGCAATGGGAATGAGGGGCCAAAACAAAAAAGACGGGGCTCGCATAGCGAGTCCCGTCTGCAAAGAAATCTGGCGAGAGAGCCTGATTACTTGAGGGTGACAGCAGCGCCAGCAGCCTCGAGCTTCTCCTTGGCAGCCTCGGCGTCCTCCTTCTTGGCACCCTCGAGAACAGCCTTGGGAGCGCCCTCGACGACCTCCTTGGCCTCCTTCAGGCCAAGGTTGGTGAGCTCACGGACGGCCTTGATGACCTGGATCTTGTTGTCGCCGAAGCCCTCGAGCACGACGTCAAACTCGGTCTTCTCCTCGGCCTCAGCAGCGCCAGCAGCAGGAGCGGCGACAACAGCGGCAGGAGCAGCGGCGGAAACGCCGAAGGTGTCCTCGATAGCCTTGACGAGCTCGGAAGCCTCGAGAAGGGTCATTTCCTTAAGAGCATCGATGATCTCATCGGTGGTAAGCTTAGCCATTTCTAAGTCCTTTCGGTTTCCGTGCGGATGCACGGAGATCAGTTAAAACACGGCGCGAATGCGCCAGGGGTGCGGCGTTGCCGCCGCGGGTGAAAACAGCAACTAGGCTGCCTTCTGCTCGGAGACCTGCTGGATCGAACGAGCGAGACCAGAGGAGACGCCGTTGACGCAGACAGCGATGTCGCGAGCGAAACCGGAGATGAGACCGGCGATCTGGCCGAGAAGCTGATCCTTGGTGGGCAGCTCGGCGATAGCCTTAACATCATCAGCGGAAACGGCCTTGCCGTCGGAGATACCGCCCTTGATCTCAAGGACGCCCTTGGACTTAGCAGAGAAGTCCTTAAGGGCCTTAGCGGCCTCGACCGGCTCGGTCTCGTAGAACACATAAGCGACGGGGCCGGCGAGGATCTCGTCGAGCTCGGGCTGCTCCTGGTTCTTGAGAGCGATCTTGACCAGGTTGTTCTTGTAGACCTTCATCTCGGCGCCGCACTCGCGAAGCTGATGACGCAGCTCCTGAGCCTGCTTAACCGTCAGACCGTTGTAGTTAACGACGAACAGACCGGCGTTCTCGGCGATACGGGACTCGATCTCTGCAACCTTGTCGATTTTGTACTGCTGGGGCATGAATTACACCTCCTCGAATTCTTTCCGGGCACGGTCCGCCACAAGGACGTGACGGGGGCATGTCCAAAAAGAAAGCCCCCGCGCTGCATGAGCGACGGGGGCGAGAAGACATATCTACTCGACCACCTCGGCTGGCGGGATTTCCCATTAAGCTCGCGGGCGATGCCCGTTTGCGCCGGCTGTCTCTGGCAGCGGATTCGTGCGTGAACCGAAAGTATTATGGCGGGGACCCCGGCGTCGGTCAACGGACACGAGGATTCGTACACAAACCCTGCATACGCTCCGACCGGGAGGGGCAGGGCGAGTTTTCCGCTCGGTCAAGTCCTGGGCTCGCACGAAGGCCACATTAAGTGGCCTTCGGCTCGTGCGGAATCTACGGAAAACTCGCCCTGCCCCTCCCGGTCGGAGCTACGTTGCCTTTGCTGCGAATCCTCGTGTCCGTTGGCCGGCGCGCCCCACTCATAATGCTTGGGTCGGTGGGCTGATGTGTTGCATCCCTGAGGACTACAAAGTCGAAATGAAGGTGGACAGGCGGGTTAGGCCTTCGTCAAGGTCTTTGTCGGAGACGCAGTAGCTTAGGCGGATGTGGCCTTCGGTGCCGAAGCAGTCTCCGGGGACTAGGGCTACGTTGGCTTCTTTGATGGCTTTGATGCAGAAGGCTTCGCTTGTTAGGTCGAACTTTTTGATGCTGGGGAAGGCGTAGAAGGCGCCTGCGGGCTCTACGACGTCCAGGCCCATGGCATCTAAAGCTGCGAGCACGCATTTGCGGCGGGCTCGGTAGACTTTGAGCATGGGGGTTGGGTCGACGGTGAGGGCTCGGGCAGCAGCGTCCATTTCGAAGGAGACGGCGCTCGATACTAAGTATTGGTGAGCCTTGGCAATCTCGGCGATAACGGGAGCTGCGGCTGCGAGCCAACCCAAGCGCCAGCCGGTCATGGCCCATGGCTTGGAGAAGCTCTCGATAACGACCGTCTGCTCGCGTAGCTCCGGGTGGCGCTGGGCAAAGCGCTCGTAGCCGTCCACATAGACGAGACGGTTGTATACGTCGTCGCAGACTACGTAGATGCCCGCCTGCTCCGCTACGCGCGCCACGGCGTCGAGCGATGCCGCGTTGAGAATGCAGCCCGTGGGATTGTTGGGCGAGCAGATAACGATGGCCTTGGTCGCCGGGGTCACGCAGGCGCGAAGCGCTTCCTCGTCAATCTGAAATTGCGCAGGCTCCGTATCCAAAAAGACCGCTTTGGCGTGATTGGCTACGACGATGCTCTCGTACAGGCCAAAGGCCGGCGTGGGGATAATAACCTCGTCGCCGGGGTTGAGCATAGCCATGAATGTTGCCGACAGGGCCTCGGTCGCGCCGTCGGTCAGGATGACCTCGTCGACCGAAAACGCAAGGCCCGCGTCCCCCATGCAGGCAGACAGCGCCTCGCGCAGGGCGGGGCGACCGTTGTTGGGCGGATAGTGAGTGTCACCGCGGTCCAGTGCGGCGGTTACCTCGGCGCTAATCACATCGGGCGTGGGAAAATCGGGCTCGCCGAGCGCGAGCGCGATGCACCCCGGGTGCTGGGCGGCGAGCGCGTTGATTCGGCGGATGCCGGAGGGCTTGAGCGTGGCAAGCGAGGTATTCATGGGCAGGCGCATGGCGTTCCTTTCGTAAGAGTTGCACTAGGATAGCGCGGCGAGGCACCGCCAGACGGTGTAACCTAAACGGAAACGGACTGGAAAGGAGATGGCATGGAGGCGATCACACGCAGCGATAAACCCAAAACGCTGCAGACCATTGCATATATCAGTATTCCCGAGAGCGCCGATCTTGAGTTTTTGCTCTGGGACCTGCAGGATGCCATCGCCGCCTATGCCCGACTTTCTGGTACTTCGCTCCCCCGTCTGGTCGCTCTGGGGACGGATGATGGCGGCAGCGCTGCGGACGGCATTGTATTCGCTGTTGAGAATGCGCTCAATAACGAGGCGATGAGCGTCGTTGAGCAGGCGCTTGATTGCCTTGGGGGCACGGAAACGCGCGTCTATGTCGTTGTTCAAGCCGGCTGCGGGAGTCCCGAGCGGGAGCACACGGTCGTTGGCCATCTGCGCGAAGCGTGCGAGCGTCGGGAGTTGTCGTGGTGCGGTGGCATTGTCGTCTGTACCGGCGCCGGCATCGCAGCGCTTTGCCGCTCCCCACGCATGGGCCTCTTGCGCCGACCGTTTTCCGAAGCCATAGACAAGCTCGTGGGTGCGGTGCGTATGGGTTGCTCGGTTGAGCATGCGCAGCGACTCGGCGGCGGCAGTGCCGAGGACGTCGACACCAATGGCATGGTTTTTGCCGAGCCAGCCGTGCCGGCGCCAATCTGGCAAGCCGTTATAAAACGCCTTGGCGCTCACGCTCAATCAGATATTTAAACTAACGAGCGCCCCAGTCAACGGCCTCGCGCCAGCGCTCAACAAGGCGTTCCAGACGCCATGCCGCGTTGGCGGGACTCGTCGACGGCAGAACGATGGCCGGCAGCCCGGTGCGCTCTTGCAGGTAGCGCTTGTAGAGCCGGCCAGCTGTACCACCGTTACATATCACCTGTTCAATGGGAGCTGCACCGGTAATGCGCTCGACATGTGCCGGCACAACGTTGCGAATGCTCGCGTCGCTTGAGCCCTTGATGTCACAGCTCTCGATCACGTCCCACAGGGCCACACCGCCGTTCAGTAGCATAGCCCGCTTGGCAGCAACCGAGGCGTCAAGCGTCGCGGGCTCGCCGCTCGCCAAAGCGTCGCCCTCGTTGGGCGGCACGGGCGCACCGAGGCACGCGGCCATCACGCGCCAAAAGCGGTTCTGGGGGTTGCCGTAATAGAAGGCGTTGGCGCGCGAAAGCACCGAGGGAAACGACCCCAGCACCAAAACGCGCGAGCGCTCGTCAAACACGGGCTCAAACCCATGCTCAATATGCTGATAGCCCTCGTCCGGCGCAGTCATGGGCTAGGCCCTCAACAGATAGCGTACCTCGTAGGGTGCAAGCTCAAGGGAGCCCGGTAGCTCGACCGTGGGCGCATCGTCGGCAAGCAGGTCGACGAAGGAGCCGTTGAGCTCGCCGGCTCCAAAGGTATAGGGCTCGTTCACGGCATTGACCGCCACGAGCACCGTCGCGTCGTCGCAGGTGCGCTCGAACAGCAGCTGCTTGTTCTGGATCACCACGTTGCGGTACGCGCCGTAGTTGAGGGCACGGGCCGCCGCGTCGTTTGCCGAGCGTAGGTGCGCGAGCCGCTTAACAAATGCCGTCAGCTCGTTGGGCGCAGGCTCATCGAGCGCAGGTCGCAGCGCCCAGTCACCATCGGGGCCGCCCTTTTCGCCGGCAATCCCCCACTCGCTGCCATAGTAGACGCATGGGATACCCGGCATACCAAAGAGCATGCCGTAGGCGGGGCGCAGGCAGGACTTGTCCGTCAGGATGCTCGCCAGGCGCGGCACGTCGTGGTTGTCGACAAACGACAGCAGATGCTTGCCGCGGTAGATGCACCACGGATCGCCGCCAAACTGGCGGTGCAGCGAATGGGCAATCTCGAACATGTTGACCGAGTTAAAGCTGGAGTACAGGCCCTTGTAGCACTCGTAGTTGGTGCAGGAGTCGAGCATCTCGTCGTTGACGATCTGGTTGTAGTCGCCGTGAAGCGTCTCACCAATCAGCACAAAGTCGGGCTTGAGCTCACGGGTAAAGGAGTGCAGGCGGCGCATAAAATCGCGATCGAGCATATAGGCGACGTCCAGGCGCAGGCCGTCGACGCCAAAGACTTCGGCCCAGCGGCGCACGGACTCAAGCAGGTAATCGACCACGGCGGGGTTTTGCAGATTGAGCTTCACGAGCTCAAAATGGCCCTCCCAGCCCTCGTACCAAAAGCCGTCGCCGTAGCACGAGTCGCCGTCAAAGCTGATGTGGAACCAATCCTTGTACGGCGAATCCCACTTGCGCTCCTGCACATCGCGGAAGGCCCAAAAGCCGCGACCGACGTGGTTGAAGACGGCATCGAGCACTACACGGATGCCATGGGCGTGCAGCGCCTCGCACACGGCGGCAAAATCGGCATCCCCACCCAGGCGACGGTCGATATGGCGCAGACTGCGCGTGTCGTAGCCGTGGCTATCAGACTCGAGCGGCGGGTTGATGAGCACAGCGCCAATACCGAGTTCCTGCAGGTAGTCGGCCCATTGGGCGATCTTCATGATGGGCGCATCGGGGTTTGGCGCGGCGTTGGCAGCCTGGGCGAGTTCATCCTCGGCAACGGGCGCGGCGTTTTCGCGCGGAGCTCCGCAAAAGCCCAGCGGATAGATTTGATAGAACGTCGTCTCGTATGCCCACATAGCAACCTCCCGGTAAGCTCAACACAACGACATCCATTGTATGCCCGGCTTGTATCCTCTTCCCCAAAATAAGTTGCGGTGGAATAGTTCCTGCTTGGGCCTTCAGAGGCCTTAAACAGGAACTATTCCACCGCAACTGATGAGGGAACGTGATTAGGCGACAGGCTTTGCGCGGCGTATGGCCGGGAATAGCACCGTGATGGCGAGGATGACGCCCACGACGGCGATTGCGCCACCTGCACAGCCGATCCAGGCGATACCGGGACCCGAAACCACGGCTCCGCCAATCGCGGTACCCGTGCCGATACCGAGGTTGAACAGGCCCGAGAAGATCGACATGGCGACAGCCGACGAGTCCGCCGGCGTGTACTTGATGAGCTCGGCCTGAAACGCCACGTTAAAGGCCGTGGCGCAGCAGCCCCACAGCGCGCAAACGATAAGCACTGCCGCGAGCGACGATGCAACCGGACCCATGAGCAGCAGGGCCACCGGCACGCCGGAGAGCGTAACCGCGAGAAACGGGAACCGGTGCCCATCGAACAGTCGGCCGAACAGCCAACTTCCGAGCAGACCAGAGCAGCCGAACGCCGTCAGCGTCATGGTAATAGCGCTTGCGTCGACGTGCGCGACCTGTGCCAAGAACGGCTCGATATAGCTGTAACCCGCATAATAGCCGGTCGCCATAAAGACCGTGACTGCATAAAGCGCGATGAGGAACGGGTTCTTGAGCAGCTCGGGCAGCTGTTTGACGGTAAAGCGCTCGCCCGCTGGCATGGCCGGGAACACCGCGGCCTGGTACACCACCGCGGCGGCAGAGAAGGCACCGACCACGGCAAACGTCATGCGCCAGCCCACGGCCAGGCCGATGGCGCGACCGATCGGCAGGCCAAAGATCTGTGCGATGGACGAGCCCGTGGCAATCATGCTAATGGCGAGCGCTCCGTGGCGACTGTCGACCAGGCGCGAGGCCATAATCGAGGCGACCGACCAGAACACGGCATGTGCGCAAGCGACCACCAGGCGCGCGCAGACCAGGATGGGATAAGTCGGTGCCACAGCGGACAGGAACTGGCCGAGCGAGAACACGGCAAGCACGCCGAGCAGCATACGCTTGAACTCGAAGCGCGAAGCGAACACCATAAGCGGCAACGACAGCAGCATGACGCCCCAAGCATAGACCGAGATCATGATGCCGGCTTGGGACTCGGTAAGCGAGAACGACGCGGCAATGTCGGTCAACAGGCCAATGGGCATGAACTCCGACGTGTTGAATACGAACGCGCAGCAGGCGAGCCCGATAAGCGGGAGCCACTGCTTGAGTGAGATGCCATCTTGCCTTGCCTGAGTCATGTAGGAAACCTCTCCGATTGTCTTGAGCGGTGGGCGATTATATAGCAACGGCCCCGCATCCGTCAGTACAGATGCAGGGCCGAAATCTCGTAGGCATTTGAGTGCCTAGTCCTCGCTCTCCCACCCGCGACAGACGTCGACCCAGCCCTGGGCGTCAGACGCCGCCTCGAGCTCGGGCACCGAAAGCGCTACGCCACTGTGGTCGTCGCCGCAGGCCGGGTAGACGGTGTCGAATCGCTTGAGAGATTCGTCCAGATACACCGCCACGCCTTCGTTGACGCCAAAGGGGCAAACGCCGCCGGGTGCATGGCCCACGGCCTCCTCAACCGCAGCGCCGGGAATCATATGAGGCTTACCGTGGAAGAATTTCTTGAACTTGGAACTGTTGACACGCGCATCTCCGGCGCACAGCACGAGCACTGCCGCGCCATCGACATCGAATGCCATCGTCTTCGCGATTTGCGCAGGCGCCGTCCCCAGCGCCGCCGCAGCCTCCTCGACGGTCGCCGTCTCCTCTTGTGGCACGATCACACAGTCACCAAAGCCCTTCGCCCGCAGATGCGCCATCGCCTTGTCAAACGCCATAACAAAAAACTCCTCCGCCAAACGAACTGTTTGACAGAGGAGTATAGACCGTGGCCTTGCTATGTATGGGAAGGCTTCACACGCAAAACCTTTGTTTACAAGCCGATCAGCACGCCAATGCCGTGGACTAGGAACGCCACGATCCAGGCGACTGCCACCTGAAACGCGAACACGGCAACGGCGTAGCGCGCGCCCAGCTCGCTCTTGACGGCGCCGATGGCCGCCACGCAGGGCGGGTACAGCAGCGTAAAGACCAGGAACACGTAAGCGGTAAACGGCGAAAACATGGTCGACAGTACCGCAGGCGAGGTCGCGCCCAAAAGCACCGTGAGGGTCGAGATGACACTCTCCTTGGCGATAAGTCCGGTGACGAGCGCCGTCGAGGCGCGCCAGTCGCCAAACCCAAGCGGCGCCAGCACCGGCGCGATAATGCTACCCAGACCGGCAAGTAGACTCTGCGACTGATCGGCGACCACATTAAAGCGGATATCGAACGTCTGCAGGAACCAGATGACCACCGTAGCGGCAAAGATAATGGTAAAGGCCTTGGTAATAAAGTCTTTGGCCTTATCCCATGCCAGCATCACCGTCGTCTTGACACTCGGCAAGCGGTAATTGGGAAGTTCCATGATAAACGGCACCGGGTCGCCCTTAAATGCCGTGCGGTTGAGTACCAAAGCCGCGATGCAACCAACCGCAATGCCAATCAGATAGAGCGAGACCATGGCGGGAACCGTCGCCTGCGGGAAAAACGCCCCGCACAGCAGACCGTAGACCGGCAACTTGGCCGAGCAGCTCATAAACGGCGTGAGCATGACCGTCATCTTGCGGTCGTGCTCGGATGGGAGCGTACGGGTTGACATGATAGCCGGCACGGTGCAGCCAAAACCGACGAGCATAGGCACAAAGCTGCGGCCCGACAGGCCAAAGCGACGCAGCACTTTATCCATGACAAAGGCCACGCGCGCCATGTATCCGGAGTCTTCCAGAATGGAGAGGAACAAAAAGAGCACGACGATAATCGGCAGGAAGGTCAGTACGCTGCCCACGCCCGTAAGCACGCCGTCGACAGCCAGTGAGCGCACCACGTCGTTGGTGCCGAACGCCTTGAGGCCCGCATCGGCCGAGGCGATGATGGCAGCGATGCCGTCCTCCATGAGTCCCTGCAACGCCGCGCCGATCACGCCAAACGTCAGCCAAAAGACGAGACCCATGATCACCAGGAACGCCGGGATGGCCGTATAGCGACCCGTCAGGATGCGGTCGATCTTGACGGAGTGCACGTGCTCGCGGCTCTCGTGCGGCTTGACGACGCAACGCCCGCACACGTCGCCGATAAAGCTAAAGCGCATATCGGCCAGCGCGGACAGGCGATCGGTGCCGGCCTCGCCCTCCATCTGGGTAATGATGTGCTCGATGGCGTCGAGCTCGTTGCGATCCAGGTGAAGTGCCTCGGTTACCAGCTCGTCGCCCTCAACCAGCTTGGTCGCCGCAAAACGCACCGGAATATGTGCCGTCGCGGCATGGTCCTCGATAAGGTTGGCGATGCCGTGAATGCAGCGATGCAGCGCGCCGCCGTCTGGACCATCGGGCGCGCAGAAGTCCAGGCGACCGGGGCGCTCGCAGAACCGCGCCACGTGCAAGGCATGATCCACCAACTCGCCGATGCCCTCGTTGCGGGCAGCGCTAATGGGGACAACAGGCACGCCCAACAGGCTCTCGAGCAAGTTGACGTCCACGGCGCCACCGTTGGCCGTCACCTCGTCCATCATGTTGAGCGCGATGACCATGGGGCGGTCGAGCTCCATAAGTTGCAGCGTCAGGTACAGGTTACGCTCGATGTTGGTGGCGTCGATGATATCGATGATGGCGTCGGGGTTTTCGTCCAAGATGAATTGGCGGCTGACGATCTCTTCGCCCGTGTACGGCGACAGCGAATAGATGCCAGGCAGGTCGGTAACGCTCGCCTCGGGATGGTTACGGATAGTGCCGTCCTTGCGGTCGACCGTCACGCCGGGAAAGTTACCGACGTGCTGGTTGGAGCCCGTCAGCTGGTTGAACAACGTGGTCTTGCCGCAGTTTTGGTTGCCGGCAAGGGCAAAATGAAGCGGTGCGCCCTCGGGCACGGCCGTCTTGGCCGCGCGGGGCGAATACGTCCCCTCGCCGAGTGCCGGGTGCTCCGTCGTGCCGATTGCGGCGTTAGCGCGCGGACCCGTATCGGTGTCGTGAACACCCACGAGCTCGATGCGAGCGGCATCGTCCTTGCGCAGCGTCAACTCGTAGCCACGCAGGCGAATCTCGAGCGGGTCGCCCATGGGGGCGTACTTCATCATGGTGACTTCGGTGCCCGGCGTTAGGCCCATGTCCAAAATATGTTGTCGGAGTGCCTGGTCGTCCGATGCCACCGATGCGACAACGGCGTCCTTTCCAATCTCGAGCGTATCGAGCTTCACGTCCGTGTTCCTCCCCCGGCGCCCACAGGGCGTTGCATTTATGTTTACCATGGCTAACCGTTTGCCATGGCTAACCAATTTATCCATGCATGATAGCGCGAACACACAACGATGTTCAATCGACAGATTGGTGCAAGGGGGATTCCGGGCCATTGCTTCCCAATGAGACCTCTCGGGGAAACTGCGTCCCACTCTGAAGCGTCAAAACGGGATGCGCTTTCCGGTTGAGGTCTCTAGCGGAAACTGCGTCCCGGAATCTGCAGCAGAAACGGGACGCAGTTTCCGAACGGAGAGCCCAGCAATGTTGCGCAACAACGGGCGAGCGTTCGCCCTTAGCATGAGGACAGAAGGAAATGCGCCCGGTATTCGCGCGGGCGTCGTTCGAGGGGAGTTTGCCCATGTTCTGCCGAAATTGCGGGTCGAAGGTCGAGGGCGGGGCCAGGTTCTGCCCCGCGTGTGGAGAGCCCGTCGCCGCCGAACATGAAGCCCCGGCCGAATCGCACACCGACTATCAATCCGCCCCGGCAGCCGAGGCGCGACCGACGACGCCGGTGCCGGCCAAGGCCAAGCGCTCAAAGAAGCCCCTCGTGATCGCGGCGGTCGTGGCCGCATTGCTCGCCGCGGGCGGCGGCGCCGGCTACTACTTCGGCATCTACGCCCCCGAGCAGGCACGGGAGGTGGCAGAGCAGGAGGCGCTCGCGGCGAAGCACGCCGTGCGCTTTAGCGTCTCGGCCCAGGGTTGGGACACCTCGGCAGGCGCGAGCAGACTGCCGGTTCATATTACTGGCAAGGAAGAGCGCGGCAAGAAGGTCGACGCCGTGCGCTACGTGGACAGCAGCGGCGAGGGCGTCGAGCTTCGCCGCGGCAGCTACAAGGTGGAGGTCGCCGCCTCCCCCATCGCGGCCGACGGCACGGTCTACGCCGTCCCCGCCGAAAAGCTCAGCATCAAGCTGGGCGAGAAGGCCGCCGAGAAGAAGATCGTCGATGCGGGCGACGTGGCGCTGGAGCCGGTCGAGGCGTCCGAAGTGACCGACGACCAGATCGCCGCGGCAAAGAAGTACGCCGAGGAGGACGAGGGCGCCAAGAAGGCCGGCTTCAATATTGACGCCAATGCGCTCGCGACCGCCGCGACCAAGCGCCGCGACGACGCCGTGGCGGCAAAGCAAGCCGAGGAGGAGGCAAGGCGCCAGGCGGAGGAAGAGGCCAGGAAAGCAGAGGAGGCTCGACAGGCAAGGACGTTTGAGACCGACTACTTCACGATGGTCCTTCCCGACTGGTTCCCCATGGACTGGCTTGAATTCGAAACGACGTCCGACACCCTTACCGCCAACGATGTTCGAGCGCAAGATGTTGCCTCGAAAGCGAACTTTACGGTATACGCAACCGATGGATCGCCGCGCGGCGCAGAGACCGCCTTCTCTAAGACGATCGGAAAGACGTCATCGGCCAAGACTGTAGTGCTGTCCGGCGGACCTTACTGGGGATATGTTCAGGATGGATACCGACCGCTTGGAATCAATTATGATTTCACGGGAGAGACATACTGCGACCTCCTCGCGTCCTGCATCACACTGAAGTAGCCACCCGCCACCTCAGCAAAAAATAATCCGTTTTCCTCCGTCCCCAAGGGATCAAAGCAAAGTTGCGGTGGAATAGTTCCTGGCTGAGTCTTCAACCTGTCAAATCAGGAATTATTTCACCGCAACTGCAAAAACCCGCGCAGGCATTCGTAGTCACCCGCGCGGGCTTGGCGGGCGCTCACAAAGGCACGTTATTGAGACCCACACCAGTTATGGATTACCGAACAGCACCGATACGCGATACCCCGTCGGCTTACCAAGCAATGAAGCTCGCCGTAGCCCTAGACAATCGGCGCAATGCCGGCAAAGTGCAGATACAGCGAAATGATTGCCACGACAATGACCACTGCCGCGATCAGCTTATCGTGCAGGTGCGGAAGCACCGGCTTGCCGCGACCTCGCTCGCCCAGCATGTAAACGGGAATGGCCGGAGCAAAAAGAATCGTCGTGATCATGACGCCCTGGAGACCCGTCGACCACACGAGGAACAACGTGTAGATAAAGCCGAGCGTACCGAAGAAGCGAGCTTTGCCGACGCTTGGCGCATGCGGGCCATCCAGATGCTCGTTCTTCCAGCCGATCACCATGTAATAGGCTGCCGAGCACACGTACGGAACTAGGATCGTATTGACTGCGCAGCTATAGAAGAACTGGTAGGTGCTCGCCGCCACATACGACACGATCAAGAAGAGCTGCGTGATGCCGGAGCTCACGAGAACCGTTACCACCGGGGCATCGTGCTTGTTCGTCTTGGCAAACGCCAGGGGGAAGGATCCCTGGCGCGCCGCCTCGAACGGCGTCTCAGACGCAATGATGACATAGCCCAGCAGTGCGCCGACCAGCGAAAGGATAACGCCCAGGTTAACGATGGCGGCACCAACCGGACCGATTGCGCACTCAAGAATTCCCGCCATGGAGGGCGTTGCAAGCTGTGCCATCTCCTCGCGCGGCATAATGCCGAGCGACAGCATCGAGATGATCAGATACAGGACGAACACCGCTGCAAATCCAAGTGCCGTCGAGCGCCCGACGTCGCGCACGTACTTTGCGCGGCCCGAGATAACGACAGCGCCCTCGATGCCCGTGAAGACCCATACCAGAGCGATCATGGTCGAGACAACCTGCTCACCAAACCCAGGACCAGCCGGCTCTCCCCAGAAGTTGTCCATAAAGATATCGACGTTGAACTTACCCAGGAGAACAATGCTCAGCACGAAGAGTCCCAGCGGCACCAGTTTCGCCAACGTGACGATCGTGTTAATGCCTGCGGCCTCCTTGACGCCACGAAGCACCAGAGCGGTAAGGAACCACAGAAACACGCTAGCGCAGACGATGGAAAGCAGATTGTTGCCCGCACCAAACGCAGGGAAGAAATAGCCCAGCGCGCTAAACAGCAAGAGCGCAAAGCTCACGTTGGAAAGGCATGCGCTGATCCAGTAGCCCCAGGCGGAATTGAATCCAATGTAATCGCCAAAGCCAGCCGCAGCATATGCATAGATACCGCCGGTCAGGTCGGGACGAGCCTGGGACAAACCGTTGAACACCATCATCAGCGCAAAGACACCGATAAAGCAAATCCCCCACGAGACGATAACTGCGCCGGTATTGGCTCCGCCCGCGGCCATATCGCCAGCAAGAGAGAAGATACCGCCGCAAATACTGGCGGTAATGACCATCATGGTCAGTCGAAAGAGATCCAGACCATTGGGGTCGATAATCTCGTCGTTTTGAGCTTTAGAGGCCATTGTATGTGCACCCCCTTCATCATGTGATCGAACAAGAGATGGCCCGGACGTCCCGAATCGGGTGCCGGGCCATCGGTCAAGCGATCAGCAGGCTATTACAGCTACCGCGTTAGAAGCGCAGCGACAGGCAGGAGAGACCACCGTCGACCTTGCGATACTCGGAGGTGTCGACAACGAGCGTCTTGTAGCCCAGATCCTGCACGGCCTTGAGCACGGTCGGATAGCCCTCGGCAACGATGACCGTGCCGTTGACCCAGATGCAGTTAGCGCCATAGGCCTCGTCCTCGGGCACGACGATCTTGTTGTACTGGGCAAAGTCGGGCTTATCGATGAACTCGCCGGAGACAAGCATGTTGTTGTCCTCGATGTAGTTAACGCCGGTCTTGAGATGCAGGACCTCCTCCAGCGGTACCTCGGAGCCCTCGAGGCCCCAGCCCTCCAGAATCTCGCAGAACTGGCGGATGCCCTCTTCGTTGGTGCGAGCGGAGCGACCGACATAGAAATGATCGCCGACCATCATGACGTCGCCGCCGTCGAGCGTGCCCGGAGAGACGATGTGCTTGACATGCTCGTCGTCAAAGAAGCGGCGGACAACCGGCTCAATCTCGTCCTTCTCGCCGTTGCGGCTGTCGGCACCGGGGTTGGTAATGATGGCGCCGCAGCGAGTGATGACGGCGGGATCCTCGACAAAGCAGCTGTCGGGATACTGTTCGAGCGCCGGCAGCACCGACACGTCCACGCCGCACTGCTCGAGCGCGTGCTCGTAATCATAGTGCTCCTCGATCGCGCGCTCGTAGATGGGCTGGCCAAGCTCGGGTGCGCTCGTGATGCCATTGCTCAGAGACTTGCCGGGACGACGGATGATGACGTGGCTGAACTTGGTCATGATGATCCTCCTTGGATCTCTTAGTAGAGAGCGGACTTCCTTGTGCCCGCTTTCCTTTCGATGGCTTTATCTTAGGGTGTCTTTACTGTTTTGTATATTGTATACAATCCTGAACGGTAGCAATTTGTCGGTAAGCGTATTTTCACTTCTTGGCGTTAAGTAGTACGATTTATCTGGTCGTTCTATAATTCGATTGAGCTATTCAAGCGAAACGTATTTAATTTTGGAAATATACAGTTAAGGAATATAAGCCCATGGAAACGCTCCGAAGACCCCTGAAGGATCATGTGTACGACTATATTTCGAGTCGCATAGACGCCGGTGAGCTTTCGGCGGGCGATCGCGTGAGCGAACAGACTATCTGCGATGCTATGGGCGTGTCACGCACACCGGTTCGCGAAGCGCTCATCCAGCTGGCAAGCGATGGCTATCTGGACAATCTCCCCCGCCGAGGATTCCGCGTACGTGGGTTCGATCAGCAAAACGCCGTTGAAGTCTTTGAGATTATGGGGCCGCTCGACGGGCAGGCCGCATATCTCGCCTGTCCGAACCTAACCGACGACGACATTACGCAGCTGAAATTTCTCGTCGGCTCCATGGACCTTGCGATCCAAGGCGGTCTCATCCGTAAGTACGACGATATTCAACGAGACTTTCACCTTACGTACTTCAACCGCTGCGGCAACGACCGTCTACGCGACATGATTTCGCAGCTCGAGCGCTGCTTTATCAAGCGCGATTACGAGACTGTCGACCAGGAGACGGCGTGCGAACTGCTCAATAAGGCCAACAACGAGCATGCTCATATTCTCGAACTGTTCGAAGCACGGGATGCAGCGGGCGTACGAGATTACGTTCGCGACGTTCATTGGAACACAGAAAACGCCCAGTTCACCGTTTGGTAGGAAGGCGACGAGAGTGGATTTTCGGACGTTCGCCTCACGAGAGTGGATAATCTCCCACTTTTAGTCGAATAGCAGGCCAAAACGGGAGATTTTCCACCCTCGTGCTGAGCGGCCTAAAAGCCGTGACGGCCTAGGAACCTAAAGGCCAGGCGGATCCAGGGGCGGACCGCTACCTGCTTGTCCTCGTTGTCGACGGCGGTGTTGGCGTTGCCGAGTGAAAGGCCGTGGCCGCCCTGGTCAAAGACGTGCATCTCGCATGCAACACCCTCCTCGGCCATGCGCTGCGCAAACGGGTAGACCTGCGCGATCGGCGCCGTCTTGTCATCGGACACACCCCACACAAAGGTCGGGGGCATCTGGCGCGAGACGTGCGTGGTGGGGCAGATGTCAGCCAGGTGTTCATCGGTCGCCTCGCCGCCCGTCACCATCGACAGATAGTCGTTGAGCAAATCGCGCCCTGTCTTGCCACCCGTCTTGGGCACGCGCAGGTCGATGCGCGGGTCACGCGTCTGCATATCGCGCACATAGGCAAGGTCGAGCAACGGATAGCCCAGCACCACGGCGTCGGGACGAATATCCTCCGGACGAGCCCCGGCAAGGCCCGCGAAGGGTCCGGTCTTCCACTGCGTTGCCAACGAGGCGCAGATCATGCCGCCCGCCGAGAAACCCACGATGCACACGCGCTTGGGATCGACATGCCACTCGTCGGCGTTGGCGCGCACGGTAGCGACCATCTTGGCGAGGTCCGCCTGCGGGTGCGGAAAGCTCACGTCGCCCGTGGCGCTCGTCACATAGTTGAGCACAAAGGCCTGGTAGCCGCGGTCCAAAAACGCAAACGCCACCGGGTCCTGCTCGTGCGGAGCGATATGCGTAAACCCGCCTCCGCCGCAGATGATCACCGCGGGGCGGCGGCCATTGGGCTTGTCGGGCAGTGGCTCGGCACCCAGATACGTAAACGTCGCCGGATAATCCTCGGTCGGCTCCTCGCCCCACAGCGCATGGTTCTCAATAATCATAGGTGCTCCCTCCGTGCGATTCGTGCGCACTCGTTTTTCGCACCTTAGCGTACCCCACTTGAGCCCGCGGCGCAGAAACACCCCCGCAATAAGTTGGCCATCAACTGATATATCACATAATCCCAGCTCAGGACCATCGTCAAGCAGCGTAAAATAGGAGCGCTGACCGTGCTGGGAAACACGTACGAAACGTTTCCGGCAAACCACACGCGTGCAACATGCGCGCCTGATACGTTGGAGGCATCTATGGGTCTGCTCGATTCGCTCAAGTCCACGTTCACTTCGTCGGGCGAGGCGTCCGTTCCGCCCGCAGCAAGCTTCGCCACCCGCGAAGGCGTCATCTACGCTCCTGTCAACGGCGTGCTCGTCAATCTGAGTGATGTTCCCGACGAGACCATCGCCTCGGGCATGCTCGGCCAGGGTTACGGCATCGAGCCCATTACCGGCACCATTTACGCCCCCGCCAACGGTCGCATCGGCGCCACCACCGTCACCAATCACTCCATCGGCATGATCACCGAGGACGGCCTGCGCGTGTTCATCCATGTTGGCCTGGGCACCGTGGAAATGAACGGCAAGGGTTTTGCCCGCTTTGTCGAGATGGGTGACACGGTCAAGGCCGGCCAGCCGCTCATCAGCTTCGACCGCAACGCTATCAAGGCCGCCGGTCACGAGGACATCGTGACCGTCATCATCTCTGAGCTCGACCGCCTCAAGAGCATCGACCACGTCGGCGAGTCTGGCACGCTTATCGGCGGCAATCCGCTCGTCAAGCTTGGCGATCCGCTGCTGGTTGCCAAGACCAAGTAGCCGATCATCATCGCATAAAGGCTCAACCACCCGTGCATCTTTGCCGCATCTGTGTTGTTGTTTTTGCCTATGTAGAGGTTCTGAAACGTTTCTATATAGG
Source organism: Collinsella sp. (assembly GCA_022739635.1). Classification (GTDB taxonomy): domain Bacteria; phylum Actinomycetota; class Coriobacteriia; order Coriobacteriales; family Coriobacteriaceae; genus Collinsella. The sequence goes on from JAIIUG010000009.1 coordinate 29,006, forward strand.
CAGCTGAGCATCAACGCAGGTGCGGCTTTTGCGTAGCGAAGCATCGCCCCGCGGCATGTTGTTCAACCGCACGAACCCCCTTCCTTTGTCTGCACAGAGCGCTAGACTGCTAGGTCGACATTGGAGGAAAGATCGATGCAAAACACACCCACGGGCGCCGCACATGCCGCGCCTCAACGCAACCAACGCATCGTCGCGCTCGACGGGCTTCGCGCCCTCGCCATCGCCGGCGTCGTCCTATATCACCTTCGCCCCAGCCGCCTGACCGGCGGTTTTTTGGGCGTTACACTCTTCTTTACGCTGAGTGGCTATCTCGCCACCAAAAGCATTATGCGGGCCACGGCACGCGACGGATTCTCATACCCGCGCTATATCTGCCGCCGCGTTGCGCGCATGATGCCGCCGATCGTCGTGACCATCGCGCTTACCGCCGTCGCCGCCTACATCGCGGCCCCGAGCCTACTCCCCAAGGTGCAGCAGGATGCACTGCCATCGGCACTCTTTTTGAGCAACTGGTTCTACATCTTCCGCAACGTCTCGTATTTCGCCGCCGCGGGGCTCCCCTCGCCGCTCACGCACCTGTGGTTCTGTGCTGTCACTATGCAGTTCTATCTGGTATGGCCGGTCATCCTTATGGTGCTCTGCAGCAAAACCAGGTCTCGCAACACCGCCATCGGCATCACGATCGCATTCGCGCTTGTATCGACGGCAGCCATGGTCCTCATGTTTAATCCCACTGCCGACACATCGCGCGTCTACTACGGAACCGACGCCCGTGCCGCCGAGCTTCTATGCGGAGCCTTAGCCGCCATCGCCGCGCCGCGTCTGCGCGAGATACTGAGCGGTGACATCCATACCCCCGGCGCCAACAAGGGCATCTCAAAGGTCAACGCGATTTCTATCGCGTGGCTCGTTGCCGTTATAGCCGGCGCACTCATGCTGACCGGAGAGAGCGCCTGGCTCTACCGCGGCGGCTTTTTGCTGCTTGCCCTCGTCACCGGACTCCTCATCATCTGCGTGCAGAATACGGAGTGCATCGTGCGTCGCCTGTTGTCGGTCAAGCCGCTCGTCTGGCTGGGTCAGCGCTCATTCTCGGTCTATCTGGTGCACTATCCCCTACTGCTTCTTATGAACCCCGCAACCCGCACTACCCGCATCGCCTGGTGGGAGCAGGCGCTACAGCTTGCACTGATCCTTGCGGTAGCCGAGGTTTTCTATCGCCTCGTCGAACGCCCTTGGTCCCACAAGCCGGCCCAACAGGACAGCACGGCAAGAAAGCACGTCCTCGCGCCCGCCATGGTGCTCCCCGCGCTTGGCGCCGCATGCGTCGCCGCACTTGCCTTCGCGCCGCTTGACTGGGCAGGCATCGCCACCGCCCGCGCCGAGCAGCTCCGTCCCGAGCTTACCCAGAACGCGACCTCGTCCCAGGACAACGGAGTCAACGACAAGGGCGCCGAGCCCGCATCCGGTAAAGATTCCCAACCCAGCGACACCGCATCCGATGACGCCACCAAGCAAAAACCCAAAGAAGGGCCTATCGCCGAAAAGGTCCCCAAGAACTTGGACTGGAAGAGCTTTACCTACGACGAGGCGACCGGGACCTGCGATGCCCACGTGCTCATGATCGGCGACTCGGTCACTGCGGGCGCACAGTCCGGTATTCAGGCGGCACTTCCCAACGCCTACATCGACGGCGTGGTGAGCCGCCAGTTCTACACCTTCCAGGATGTCTATGCACAGGACAGTGCCAACTACGATCCAAGCGTGGTCATCTGCGCACTTGGCACCAACGGCCTCATCCGCGACCCCCAGCAGGTGCAGGACGTGATTAATGCCGTGGGCGGCAAGCCCATCTACTTTGTGACCGTGCGCGTGCCGCTCGAGCTACAGGACCGCAATAACCAGACGATTCGTGACGTCTGCGCCCAAAACGACAACGCCGGCGTCATCGACTGGAACGGTGCCTCGGAGGGCCACAGCGAATACCTCGTCGACGACGGCACACACCTCACCCAGGCGGGAATCGACACCTACGCCGCCCTCATACGCCAAGCCATCTGCGGGCACTAGGCACCGCAAAATCGGCGCTTGCGCGGTGCCCACGTTGCGCCCATACATCACACCTGACGTTTTGCTACGCCCCCACTCGCGGGTTAGAATGGTTAACTGTTTGGAAATAATCCGTACAACCGTTATGGGAGGATACGTGAACCGCACCAAAATCGCGCAGCTCTATGCCGATGCCGAGTCGCTCGGTGGCCAGACCGTCACCGTTGCCGGCTGGGTCAAGTCCGTCCGCGACATGAAGAACTTTGGCTTCGTTACACTCAACGACGGCAGCTGCTTCCGCGACCTGCAGGTCGTCATGAACCGCGAGACGCTCGACAACTACGACGAGATCGCCCATCAAAACGTCTCGGCCGCCCTCATCTGCACCGGCACCGTCAAGCTGACCCCCGATGCGCCCCAGCCCTTCGAGCTTTCTGCCACCTCCATCGAGGTCGAAGGCACGAGCGCCCCGGATTACCCGCTGCAGAAGAAGCGTGCCACCGTCGAGTTCCTGCGCACCCAGCAGCACCTGCGCCCGCGCACCAACCTGTTCCGCGCCGTGTTCCGTATCCGCTCTGTCGCGGCTGCCGCCATCCACCGCTTCTTCCAGGAGCAGGGCTTTGTCTACGTCAACACCCCCATCATCACCACGAGTGACTGCGAGGGCGCCGGCGAGATGTTCCGCGTGACCACGCTCGACCCCAAAGACCCGCCCCTCACCGAGGCCGGCGAGGTCGACTGGAGCCAGGACTTCTTTGGCAAGCATGCGAGCCTCACCGTTTCCGGCCAGCTCAATGCCGAGAACTTCGCCATGGCCTTTGGCGACGTGTACACCTTTGGCCCCACCTTCCGTGCCGAGAACTCCAACACCACGCGCCATGCCGCCGAGTTTTGGATGATCGAGCCCGAGATGGCCTTCGCCGACCTCAACGACTACATGGACAACGCCGAGGCCATGCTCAAGTATGTCCTCAAGGACGTCATGGCAACCTGCCCCGACGAGCTCAATATGCTCAACAAGTTTGTGGACAAGGGTCTGCTTGAGCGCCTGGACCATGTCGCCAACTCCGACTTTGCCCGTGTCACCTACACCGAGGCCGTCGAGATCCTGGAGCAGGCCGTCGCCGCCGGTCACAAGTTTGACTATCCCGTGAGCTGGGGCATCGACCTGCAAACCGAGCACGAGCGTTTCCTGACCGAGGAGCACTTTAAGCGCCCGACCTTCGTAACCGACTACCCGGCCGAGATCAAGGCGTTCTACATGCGCATGAACGAGGACGGCAAGACCGTCGCCGCTGCCGACTGCCTGGTTCCCGGCATCGGCGAGATTATCGGCGGCTCCCAGCGCGAGGAGCGCCTGGATCTGCTCGAGGCCCGCATCAAGGACCTGGGTATGAATCCCGAGCAGTACAAGTACTACCTTGACCTGCGCCGCTACGGTTCCTGCAAGCACGCCGGCTACGGTCTGGGCTTCGAGCGCTTGGTGATGTACCTCACCGGCGTGGGCAACATCCGCGACGTCCTGCCGCACCCGCGCACCGTGGGCAACGCTGACTTCTAATCATCGGGCACTAGCTCGCGTCGCCACGTGCAACACTCATCGCACAAGCGCCTCTCGGCAAGCCGAGGGGCGCTTTTTTCAACAGCATCCGTCAAGCTTTTGGCAAGGTTTTGGTCAGTTAGGCAGGGTTGTTGAAAATTCGACCCGCCGTTTGCCGGCAACCATCGACCGCCCAAGGCGCCACGCGTCCTTGGCCAGGCTCCACGCCCTAGGCTCTGATCTGCCATCACCAAAAAAGGAAAGGACGTGGGCGCTATGACCGAAACCGTTGTTGAAAACTACGAGACCACGACCAGAGGCTCCGCCTCAATGGCAGCCTATCGCGCCGTGCGCATCCTGCAGCTTTTGAGCGAGAACACCGGCGAGGACAAGGCGCTGCTTTCCGACGAGCTGGTCGAGCTCCTCGCCCATCCCGACGACCCCGCCCGCATGCCCATCTCGGCGGCACGCCGCAGCATCTATACCTCGATATCCGCACTTCGTCACGCCGGATACGAAATCGACTATAAACGCGGCGTGGGCTATCGGCTCCTCACCCGCCCGCTTGCTGACGAGGAGATCATACGGCTCCATGGCATGGTCATGCGCAACCGATCGACGCCCATAGCCATTCGAAAGAGCATGGCGCAGCACCTGGTCGCCATGGCGAGCGCCGATGTTCGCGGCTACCTCGATATGCCCGAACCGGCACCGGCCGCCAACGACGCGCCCGTCAAGACAACGCGTCCGCGCGCCAAGCGTATCGACACGTGCGAGCTCGTCGAACAGGCTATCGACCATGGAACAACTGTTAGCTTTGATATCTCAAACGTCCTGACCCGAGGCGAAACCGAGGTGGTGCGGATGACGGTCCGGCCCTTTGCCATCAGGCAACGCGATGGCGTCTCGTATCTGCTGGGAACGGTCTACGACACCCGAGGCGCCGATGACACCCTGCGCACCGTTGAGGTCAGCCGCATGAGAAACGTCAGCACGCGTTTGCTCGACGGCAAGAAACTCTTTGCCGCGCTAGATGAAGAAGACAGTCCCGCGCCTGCAGCGTAAGCCCCGTTGCCGTCCGTCGTTCCTCAGCACCGCCCATCCGGTTCAGTATTAAAAAACCCGCCAGGTTATTGTAAAAATGGACATCGGCGTTACTATAGTCCCACTTGCACTTTTTCCTAGTGCAGTGTTTCCAGCCATTTTTATACTGGGGGTAATGATATGAAGGACATCACCATCAGCCGCAGGAGCCTTCTTGTCTCCGCTGGCCTGCTCGCGCTCGCTCCGCTCGCCGGATGCGGCGGCAACTCTGGTTCTGGCTCCGCTGCCGCCGGTTCCGACTACACCATCGGCGTTCTGCAGCTCACCGAGCACTCCGCGCTCGATGCCGCCAACGACGGCTTCGTCAAGGCCATCAAGAAGAGCGGTCTCAAGGTCAAGATCGACCAGAAGAACGCCCAGAACGACCAGTCCACGTGTAAGTCCATTGCCGACAAGTTCGTAGGCGACGGCGTCAACCTGATCTACGCCATCGCTACGCCCGCCGCGCAGGCTGCCGCCGGCGCCACCGCTGATATCCCCATCGTTGGCTGCGCCATCACCGACTACGCCGCTTCCGGCCTGGTCCAGGACAACGACAAGCCCGGCACCAACGTCACGGGCGCTTCCGACCTCACCCCGGTCGCCGAGCAGCTCGAGATGATGCAGAAGGTCCTGCCCGACGTTAAGAAGGTCGGCCTGCTCTACTGCACCGCCGAGTCCAACTCCGACGTCCAGATCAAGGCCGCCAAGAAGGAACTCGACAAGCTGGGCCTCGAGTACACTGACTTCACCGTCTCGAGCTCCAACGAGATTCAGTCCGTCGTCGAGTCTGCCGTGGGCAAGGTCGACGCGCTGTACTCCCCCACCGACAACACCATCGCCGCGGGTGCCTCGCAGGTCGGCCAGATCTGCAAGGAGAACAAGCTCCCCTTCGTGACTGGCGAGGAGGGCATGTGCAAGGCCGGCGGCGTGTTCACCCTCTCCATCAACTACGAGGACCTGGGCTACGCTGCAGGCGAGATGGCCGTTAAGATCCTGAAGGGCGAGGCCAAGCCCGAGGATATGCCGATCAAGCACCTCTCGAGCAAGGACCTGGTCGTCGTCAAGAACGACGAGATGGCCGAGGCTCTGGGTATCGACCTTTCCGCTCTGGACGAATAGCGCCATGCACGGTGACGCGTCTAGGGCCCGCACGCGCGCCACAGCTGCGTTATTCAATATCTGAGTCATTGGGGCGAACGCTAAAGACCGGCGTTCGCCCTGCTTGTTTCGGATGAGACAAAACATCCGTCCGCAGCTCTTTTATGCATTGTTACCGCTATTATGGAAAATCACGTGTCCACCCTATCCTAGGAGGTATGAAGCATGCTCATTGCATTGCAGGGCGCCGTTTCGCAGGGTGTCCTCTGGGGCATTATGGTGCTTGGCGTGTTTATCACGTTCCGCCTGCTCGACATCCCCGATATGACCTGCGACGGCAGCTTTGCCCTCGGCGGCTGTGTTTGCGCCGTGCTCATCGTCAACAATAACGTCGACCCCTTGCTCGCCGTACTGGCTGGCATGTGCGCCGGTGCCATCGCGGGCGCTGTCACGGGCATCTTGACCACCGTTTTTGAGATTCCCGCGATCCTCGCCGGAATCCTTACGCAGATCAGTCTGTGGTCCATCAACCTGCGCATCATGGGCAAATCCAACACGCCCATCCTTGCCAAGGGCACCATCTTCTCGTCCGTCAGCCACATGACGGGCCTGCCGCAGTCCACCGTTGCCATCATCCTGGGCATTGTGCTGGCCGTGGCCATCGTCGCCATCCTGTACTGGTTCTTTGGCACCGAGATCGGCTCGGCGCTGCGTGCCACCGGCAACAACGAGTACATGATCCGCGCCCTGGGCGTCAACACCAACTCCACCAAGATGATCGCCCTCGTGCTCTCCAACGCCCTTATCGGCCTTTCGGGTGCGCTCATCTGCCAGAGCCAGAAGTACGCTGACATTGGCATGGGCACCGGTGCCATCGTTATCGGTCTTGCCGCCATTGTTATCGGCGAGGTGCTCGGCCGCCTGCTGCCCGGCGGTCTGACGCAGTTTAGCGTCCGTCTTGCCTCTGCCGTCTTTGGCTCCGTGGTGTACTTCCTCATTCGCGCCATCGTGCTGCAGCTAGGCATGGACGCCAACGACATGAAGCTGCTCTCCGCCGTGATCGTCGCCGTGGCCCTGTGCGTGCCCGTAGTTTGGGAGCGCTATAAACTCCGCAGCTCCTACACGAAGGGGGATGAGGCAGATGCTTAAGCTCTCGCACGTCAAAAAGACCTTTAACAAGGGCACCGTCACCGAGAAGCGCGCTCTTACCGGCGTCGACCTCACCCTTAACGACGGCGACTTTGTGACCGTGATCGGCGGCAACGGCGCCGGCAAGTCCACGCTGCTCAACATGATTGCCGGCGTGTATCCGCTCGATTCGGGCGTTATTGAGCTCGACGGCAACGATATCTCGCGTCTGAGCGAGTCGCAGCGCGCCAAGTACCTAGGCCGAGTGTTCCAGGACCCCATGCGCGGCACCGCAGCCGACATGCAGATTGCCGAGAATCTAGCCCTCGCCAAGCGTCGCGGTCAGCGTCGCGGTCTTTCGTGGGGCGTCACCAAGGCCGAGAAGGACGAGTACGTTGAGCTGCTCAAGCGCTTGGACCTCGGTCTGGACACACGCCTCAACGCCAAGGTCGGCCTGCTCTCGGGTGGCCAGCGCCAGGCACTCACCCTGCTGATGGCCACGCTCACCAAGCCGCGCCTGCTGCTGCTCGACGAGCACACCGCGGCCCTCGACCCCAAGACGGCATCGAAGGTGCTCAACCTGACCGAGGAGATCGTCGACGAGAACCACCTGACCACGCTCATGGTCACGCACAACATGAACGACGCCATCCGTCTGGGCAACCGTCTGATCATGATGCACGAGGGTCACGTGATCTACGACGTGGCAGGCGACGAAAAGAAGTCGCTCACCGTCGCCGACCTGCTGCAGAAATTCGAGGAGGTCTCGGGCGGCGAGCTCGCCAACGACCGCATGCTGCTGAGCTAACGACCTAGAAAACCACCACAAAGGGGACAGGCACCTTTGTGGTGGTTTTCGTTAACCCTTATATCGAGCGCAGAAGCCCGTCCAATGTGATCGGACGGGCTTTTTGGTGGGTATCATGGTTGGACGATCATTAGGAGGTTTCCCTACATGGAATTGTTTGAGCCAATTCTTCATTTCTTTGCACAACGATGGGTCCACAACATCATCTGGGCAGGTATCTTGGCTATCGGCACCGCCGTTGCCGCCAAGGTCGCGTCCAAGACCCTGCGCCACCTGCTTAACCGCGACGATAACCCACTCCCTTCATCCAGCATCTTCATCAACATCGCGCGCGCCGTCATATGGACGATCGGCGGCAGTTTTATCCTCGACAACTGCTTTGGCGTTAACGCAAACGCCCTCGTCGCCGCTCTTGGCGTCGGCGGCATCGCCATCTCGCTCGGCTTTCAGGACACGCTGTCAAACCTTATCGGTGGCATGCAGGTGACCTTTATGGGCATCATCAAACCCGGCGACAATATCGAGGTCGGCGGCGTGTCGGGCGTGGTCCAAGATATCACCTGGCGCCATACGACCATCGAGGACGCCTGCGGGCAGACCATCATCGTCCCCAACTCAAATATCTCCAAGAACACGCTCGTGCACTTGATGCCCTTTGGGCGCGTTGCCGTGCCCGTTGCCGTAAAGGACACGTCCAAGTGGGCTTCACTGGACGCGCTGGCAGATGAACTCACCGACGCCACCAAGGCCGCCGTGCTTCCCATCTCGGGCTTTGACAAGGAGCCCTACGTGCTCTTTAGCGAGATCGGCGACTTTGGCATTAAGGGCAAGATCATCTTTATCGTCAGCGACGACAGCACCACTTTCACGGCAGCCGACGCCTGCATCCGCGCCATCGCCCCCATCATCGCCTAAAACCACCACAAAGGGGACAGGCACCTTTGTGGTGGTTTCGCATCGTGGTACCATGGTTCATATCGTTGTTTAAACGACTAAGGGAGTAGACACCATGGAAGAGGCCTATCGTCAAGCACGCAAGCGCGGCGAGCAGGGACGCCGTCGCGCCATCAGCCAAAGCGAGCACCCGTACCTTACGGACCTCGATGGCCTCGTTGCCCAGCTCCCCTTAGGTCAGCGAGAGAGCGTCGGCCTAAGGGACGTTCCGCTTGAAATGGTCGTCGGCACGGTCACCAAGGGCCGTCAGTCCGCCTTTTCATGCAACTTTATGCCCCTGCTGCCGTTCAACACCGAGTTCGCCCGCAAGTGGTCCAACCTCTACGACATCCAGGTGACCGAGGGCTATCGCGACCCCATCATCGTCACCGAGTTCATGCATCGGTTTTACGTCCAAGAGGGCAACAAGCGCGTCAGCGTCCTCAAATTCCTGGACGCCCCGACGGTTTCGGCCAAGGTCACCCGTCTCTACCCCGGCACATGGGATTCCGTCGAAAGCCGCCTCTATGGCGAGTTCTGCGCGTTTTGGCGCGTCTGCCCCCTATACGAGATCGAGTTCTCGCGCGAGGGAAGCTACGAGACGCTCGCCAAGATGCTCGGTCAGAACCTTATCGAAAAGTGGCCACAGAAAAAGGTCGACTACCTGCGCCACACCTTCCTGCTCTTTAAACGCGCCTACCTGCGCGCCGGCGGCGACCATCTGGACATTACGCCCGCCGACGCCATGCTCGTCTACCTCAATGTGTACAACCAGGACCGCCTGCTGGATACGCCGACGGACATCGTCGTAAACCGCCTGTGCAAGATTTGGCGCGAGCTGGTCATTGCCGGCAAAAATGACGAGGACAAGGTCGATCTTGTCGAGGCACCGAGTGTCGATGAGGAAGAGACGCCCGCCAAGTCCACCTCCGGCGTGCTCAACTTCTTTATGGGCAAGACCGTCTACTCGGCTGCCAACCCCCTGCGCATCGCCTTTATCCATGAATTCCCCTGCGCCACGTCGAGCTGGGACAACCTGCACGACCAAGGGCGCCAGTATCTCGACGAGCACTTTGGCGGCATCGTGCGCACCGAGGCATTCGAGGACTGCCATGATCCGGACGTGTTCTACGCCGCCGTGGAAACGGCTGTCAAACATGGAGATAACGTCATCTTCTCGACCTCGCACCGCCTGATGGAATATACGCTCAGGGCTGCCGTCGAGTATCCCCAGGTGCGATTCCTCAACTGCTCTATCGGCCTTCCCCACCAAAGCGTGCGCTCGTATTTTGGAAAGATGTACGAGGCAAAATTTCTGCTGGGCGCCCTTGCGGCCAGCATGGCGGACAACCATCGCATTGGCTACCACGCGTCGGTCTTTGCGTCGGGCGCACTTAGCGAGATCAACGCCTTTGCGATTGGCGCCTCGCTGCTCGACCCTCGCGCGCAGGTAATCCTCACCTGGGGCGATGTGCCCGCCGGAGGCCTTGCCGAGGCAATGTGCCGCGAAGGCGTGAGCGTCATGACCGGCGCTGACATGTCAAAGTCGCTCGTAGACCCTACGGCCTACGGACTCCACCGCTTGGTCGATGGCAAGGTCGTCGGCATCGCCATGCCGGTATGGAACTGGGGCCGATACTACGAGCTTATCGTGCGAAGCCTGCTTCATGGCGCCTGGGATGAGACCAGTGACGACAGCCAGGTTCGCGCCGTCAACTACTGGTACGGCATGAGCTCGGGCGTTATCGACATTCGCTATGCCCCGGGCCTGCCCTATCAAACGCGCAAGCTTGTTCAGCTGCTCCGCAATGGCATCGTCGAGGGCTCCATCAATCCATTTGGCGGCGAGCTCCATAGCCAAGACGGCGTGGTGCAGATCGAGGGCTTTCCCCCACTGCCAAGCACGCAAATCGTCGAGATGGACTGGCTGGCCGACAACGTGGTAGGCACGATACCGCAGCCCAGCGATGAGCCGAAGGTCCGCGCCCTATGAAAATCCTTGCCATAGCCGATACCGAAGAACGATGCCTATGGGAGTGCTTTCACAAGGAGCGCTTTGAGGGTGTTGACCTGATTTTGTCCGCTGGCGATCTGGACCCGGATTATCTTGAGTTTTTGGTCACGGTCATCAACAAGCCGCTCATCTACGTGCGTGGCAACCACGATGACCGCTACGCACGTCATGCACCGGGCGGCTGCATCTGTGTTGAAGACACCGTGTACGTATATCGCGGCGTCCGCATTGCGGGGCTTGGCGGCTCCATGCGCTATCGGGACGGTGCCAACATGTACACCGAGCGCGAGATGACCAAGCGTATGCGCAAGCTGTCCCGCAAAGTGAGGATGGTCGGCGGCTGCGACATCCTGCTCACCCATGCACCCGCCGCCGGCGTGGGCGATCTGGATGATCTGCCGCATCGAGGATTCGAATGCTTTAACACAGCGCTCGAGTCTTGGAATCCCGACTACATGGTGCACGGGCATGTGCACCAATGCTATGGTCGCGACTTTCAACGCGAACGTCAGCACGCATGCGGGGCAACGATCATCAACGCCTGCGGCTATACGCAGTTTGAGCTGGACGAAGCGCGCTACCCCATCCGTGGCTGGCAGGCAGCTTGGCTCAATTCGCAAACTATGCGCCGCGAGCTCAAGCGTCACGAGGCCATCGAGTCCTCTACCGCCAGAAC